>DASWQK010000120.1:0-14600 GCA_036403735.1 Pyrinomonadaceae bacterium | reverse complement strand
CACGTTAACGGGAGTGTTGCGCGATTCGAGCGGCGATCCGTATCACACCTCTAAGGGCAACTTTGGGCCTCGCATCGCAGTCACATGGTCACCGAATCCGAAGGGCAACGGTTTCTTCAGCGGCGGTCACACGGTCCTGCGCGGCGGCTTCGGTATTTATTACGGCCCGGGCCAGACCGAAGATCAGATTCAGCCGATCGAGTCTAACCGCATCTCATCCACTCTGAGCGGTGGAGCCTTTCCGCAGGATCCGAATGCGATTGCTGCACTGTTCACCAGCACTCCGCTTAACAGGCAGTATCAGCCACGCGCGTATGCGCCTGAATACACCATCCCGGAAAGGATTTACCAATACGGATTCTCAATCCAGCAGGAATTGCCCTACAAGATGGTGCTGACCGCGGGCTTCGTCGGTTCGCAGGGACGTAACCTGTTCTTGCGGAGCATCGCCAACCGCATCCTGCCCGGCCAGACGACGATTCTTGACGGCACTAATCTGCCGGCTACCTTTGGCGTGGTCAATCGGACAAACGCGGCGGGCCAGGTGATCGCCGTCAATACGATCCGCGAATTCTCACTGGTGTCGGGCACTTCCACGGTGAACAACCCGTACGCTGAGATTGACGACAAGACCAGCGGCGGTCATGACAGCTACAAAGCGCTGCAACTATCCCTCGGCCGTCGTTTTTCGACCGGCTTGACGCTCAACTCGCAATACACTTACTCGAGTTCCTTCGGCAACACTTCGGGCTCGAATGAAGCGCGTACTGCGGCTAACAACGCGCGCGCGCAAAAAGAGTTTGATTACGACAACGGCTACAACAACTTTGACGTGCGGCACACCTTCAACTTAAGCGCGCTTTACGAGCTGCCATTCGGCAAGAGTACAAAGCACGACTTTGGATCGGTCGGCAACGCTATCCTCGGCAATTGGGAAGTAGGCACAATCGTCAATGCGCGATCAGGTATCCCACTCGAGATTGGCATAGTGCGTCCCGACGTTGTGATTCAGTGCCAGAACACGGCGGGCTGTGTTGTGCCGACGGGCACCGGCGGGGCCACGACAACTTTCGCCAACCGCTTCGTAGCCCAACTGCCTGGCACGATTAACGCTGCGAATCCTTTGCCGCCGGGTTTCATCGCGGTAGTGAACACGCCGAGCGGAGGCGCGTCGCGCAATGTGCGGCGGCCCGACTTGATTGCGGGAATCAGTCCTTATCTAACTAATGATCGATTGATGCTGAATCCGGCGGCCTTTACGACGCCGGCGCCGGGTACTTTCGGAAACGTGCCGCGGAATTTTTTGCGCGGGCCAAACTTCCGGCAATTCGATCTGATTTTCAACAAGCGGTTCAAGTTCTCTGAGTCGACGAACCTCGAATTCAGAACCGAGGTCTTCAACGTTTTCAATCGCGCGAACTTCGACATTCCGGGCTCGCGCTTGAATCTCGCACTACCGACGGTGGCTTTAGCGGGCGGTGTTTACACCGTCAGCGGCGCCAGCGTTCAGCCGGGCACGGCCTATACGCAGGGTGCGGCGGGTGGAACGTTCGGATTGCTCAGGCAAACCGTGGTGCGCGATGTCGGTTTAGGGACCAGCCGTCAAATTCAATTTGCGCTGCGTCTGAATTTCTGAGCCGCCGGCGAATTGTAGTTCATCGTCAGTCAAGTTTCGATTCGCGCTCCCGAGCAGGTTTGTGTCTTCGTTAACATAGAATTAAGACGCCCGTAAGATCAATTTAACTCGCCTCTTCTAAGCTGGGTCTTCCCTCAGGTTCCAGAGAATTGAACCGTCACGTGTCGGACCATTTCCGTCGACAGAAGGAGTCCACCCATGCACAGCAGAGGCGATCAAACGACTCAATCTCGGCGTAGTCGCTCGTTTGTCATTTGGAACGTGATGTTCCTGTTTCTTTGCTCCATGCCGGCGGTGTCACGCGCGCAATCGGTGGCGACGAAGGCCGAACCGCCGCAGGATCCAACTGGCTCTGAACGGACATCTTCGACATCGGCCAGCGTGGATGATCGGCTGCGTGTCCTCGAAGAAGAATTACGACAGCAGAAGCAGATGCTGTCAGAGATGCGGGACCTCATCGCCGATCAGCGCCGGGTGATTGAAAGTATGTCTCAGCATGCGAGCGCCGCGGCGAGAACGGACGTCAATGAATCTATTAACCCCGTCCCTGGTGCCAGTTCTGACGCATCTTCCCAGTCTCAAACACCGCCGCTGGAAGATCGCGTGAAAAAACTCGAGGGCAAGGTGTTGGCCATCGGCCCCTTTCGTTTCAGCGGCGACTTTCGTTTGCGATTCGACGGCATCTTTCGTAAAGGCGATTCAACGCCGCCTGCCGGCTTAGCGCCGGTGACGCATCAGCAAAATGCGCGCATGCGCTATCGTTTGCGTTTTAACTTTGACACCGACATCGATTCGAAGATCAGTTTTCATGGCCAACTCGCTACCGGCCCCATTAACAATGCGGTGACGATGGATCAGGATTTTGGCGAAACGGCTACCCGCCATCCCTTCTTTATCAGCGAAGCCTGGATCGATTTTCATCCGAATAAAGCGACGCAACTTCAGGCCGGTCGCCTGCAGGAAATCTTTGCTGACAACTCGCGCTTCCTTTTTGACGATGACATTCGATTCAACGGCTTCAATGAAAAGTACACCCTCTCGTTCAAAAACAACGGCTTGAAAGTTTCAAGTGTGGAACTGCGCGCCGGTCAATACATCCTCAGTAATCCAAACGTTGCGATCGTTACCACCGGCAGTCCTTTAGCGCAGGCCGGGGCGATTCTCGGCTCGACCGGACGCAGCTCGAATCTCTTTCATCAGGGTTTGCTCATCAATCAGAAATACAACGATCGCTGGAGCAGCCAATTCGGCGGTGACGTTCAGCTCTATCGCAATCCGAACCAGATCCAACTGGCTTCGACCACGAACGGCGTCGCGCTAATCGTGCAGAACGGATTAGGTATTACGCTTTCAGGCCCAGTGACGGGGACCGGCAACGCGACAACGACAAGCGGCGGCGCAATTTATACCGCGCGGAATTTTCAGATTGCTCGTTTGACCTATCGTCTGAACTGGGCCGGTTTCAAGAGTGGTAAGCGCACGTATCCCGTCTCCTTCAATATCCAAGCCGCGCGCAACGTTGGTATCGGATTAAAAGAACGCGATGCGATGCTGGGTTCATTTCAAATCGGGAAAGTCGCCAATCGCGGCGACATGGCATTCCTTTATGTCCTTTCCGTCAAGGGAGCCAACTCGATGATCTCGCAGGTGACCGATGACGATCTCGGCACTAACAGCGGCGTCAACATTCGCACCAATCATTTTCGCTTCGATTACGGGCTGGCGAAGAAGATCACCCTGCAGAGCTTGCTCTACATCCAGCGCGAGCTGCGCAACAGCGGCGACTTTCCGAACTTCTTTGTGCCGCTAAACGCGTTCACGCCGCGCCAATACCGCTTGCAGGAACAAATCGTTTTCAGCTTCTAAAACAACTGAGGAGATTTCCATGTCAATCTCAAGAATCATCACGCTTGTTCTAACCGCGATTCTATCGATCGCTTTCGCCGGCTGCACTGGTGGCGGCTCAAGCAACGAAATTCGTCTCCAGGGCGCCGGCGCGACATTTCCAAACCCGCTTTATCAAAAGTGGTTGAGCGAGTACGGCAAGACGCACGCAAACATCAAGATTGATTATCAATCGATTGGATCGGGTGGCGGCATCAAGCAAATCCAGGCGCGTACGGTTGATTTTGGCGCCTCGGATGCGCCAATGTCTGACGCCGAGTTGAAGGCCTCACCGGCCGAACTCATTCACATTCCAACCGTCCTGGGCGCGGTCGTGCTTACCTACAATCTCGCGGGCGTTTCAAAGCCGTTACGGTTTTCGCCGGACGTCATCGCCGACATCTTCCTGGGAAAGATTACGAAGTGGAATGACCCGCGGATCAAAGCGGACAATTCCGACGCAACTCTGCCGGCCGCAGACATCACCGTAGTTCATCGCGCCGAAGCCAGCGGCACCTCGTTTGTTTTCTCTGATTACTTGTCCAAGGTCAGCGCGGACTGGAAACAAAAGGTTGGCACTGATAAATCACCCAACTGGCCGGTGGGGCAAGGTGGCAAGGGCAACGAAGGTGTCACCGGACAAATCAAGCAACAGCCAAACACGATCGGCTATGTCGAGTTGGCGTACGCGGGGCAAAACAAACTTCCGGTTGCGCTAATCAAGAATGCCGGCGGCAATTTTGTAGAGCCGTCAATCGATGCGGTCACCGCAGCAGCCGCGGCTTCGGCGGCAATGACCCCAGACGATTTACGAGTTTCGATTACCAACGCGAACGGAGCTGACGCTTATCCCATCTCCAGCTTTACCTACATTCTCGCCTACAAAGATCAGCAGGATGCAACCAAGGGCAAGGCGGTCGTCGATTTTCTGTGGTGGGGAATCCATGACGGCGAATCGTTCGCGAAGGACTTACAGTACGCTCCGTTGCCGGCGGAAATCGTCAAACGCGCAGAAGTGAAGATCAATTCGATTACCGCGGGTGGAAAGTCGCTGCGGTGAAGACGCGCCTTCACGTTTAGATGCGGCACTTGTGCCGCTCTTCGGACGGCGGACAAGTCCGCCCTCTAAACGGATCGGGATTTTTTCAATGAACTTTCGTCAGCGACTCTCACCAACCGGTAACACCGGCGACGCGATCTTTCGTGCGACGGTATTTGCCGCGGCGTTGTTGGTGCTCGCGGTCGTCCTGGCGATGATCGTCGCGCTGGCTTCGCACTCAATGCTTTCAATTCGGCAATTCGGTTTTGGCTTTCTCACCAGTCGCGAATGGGATCCTGTGAAAGGACAATTCGGCGCACTCGCTTTCATCTATGGAACAATCGCTTCGTCGCTGATCGCCGTCTTGATTAGCGTGCCGCTGTCTTTGGGTATTGCGATCTTTCTGGTCGAGCAAGCGCCGAGTTATCTGGCGCGACCGATCACGTTTCTGGTTGAGTTGCTGGCGGCGATTCCTTCGGTTGTTTATGGACTGTGGGGCATCTTCGTGCTGGCGCCGTTCTTGCGCGTGCACGTTGAACCGCATCTCGCGCGCTGGTTTGGATGGCTGCCATTCTTTCAAGGACCAATCACTGGCATTGGATTGCTCACCGGCGGCGTCATTCTGGCGATTATGATTACGCCGATTATTTCCGCCGTGGTGCGTGATGTGCTGGCGGCGGTGCCGAACACTCAACGCGAAGCGGCGCTGGCTTTAGGCGCGACCAAATGTGAAACCACGCTAATCGTATTAGTGAACGGCGCGCCGGGGATTGCAGGCGCGGTGATTCTGGGACTCGGCCGTGCGATCGGCGAAACCATGGCGGTAACGATGGTCATTGGTAATCGCGCGGAGATTAGTCTGTCGCTGTTTCAGCCTTCATACACATTGGCTTCAGTCATCGCGAACGAATTTACCGAAGCGACTGCCAACATTTATCTGAGTTCGCTAATCGAACTCGGCCTGATTCTTTTCTTCGTAACATTCGTGGTGAACGCCATCGCGCGGCTATTGGTTTGGCGAGTCACGCGTAGTACCGCGGGGGCGATATAGCGCAATTGTTAATTGCGCCACAAGGAATGAGAACTCTTTCTCGATCAGATCGATCTCGGCGATCTATCAGCGGGCTAATGACTACCCTGACGGCCCTTTGCACTTTCGTGGCCGTCGGGATATTGGTCGTGATTCTTTCCTACATCGCCATGCGCGGAATTGGCGCTCTCAATTTGCGATTACTGGTTGATACTCCCCGGCCCGACGGCGAAGGCGGCGGCATCGGCAACGCACTTGTCGGGTCGGGGCTGTTGCTCCTGCTTTCATGCGCCGTCGGGATACCGGTCGGGCTCGCTTGTGGCATTTATCTCTCAGAGTTCGGCGGCGGATGGTTCGCCAGCGCGGTCCGCTTTCTAATTGACACGTTGACCGGCATCCCTTCAATTGTTACCGGAGTTTTTGTCTATGCGGTCATTGTGCTGCGCATGAAACATTTTTCGGCATTCTCCGGCGGGATTGCTCTGGCCCTGATCATGATTCCGATCGTGGCGCGCACCACCGAAGAAATGATCAAACTGGTGCCGCACAGTTTGCGCGAAGGCGCACTGGCCCTGGGCGCGCCTCAATGGCGAGTTACGCTCGGCGTCGTGTTACCGGCGGCTGCTTCGGGCATCGCCACCGGGGCGATGCTGGCGATCGCACGCGTCTCTGGCGAGACGGCGCCGCTTTTGTTCACCGCTTTTGGCAGTCGTTTCTTTCCGCGAAATCTTAACGAGCCAATCGCGTCACTGACCGTGCAGATTTACAACTATGCGATCTCGCCTTACGACGAGTGGCATACGCAGGCATGGGCCGCAACGCTCGTGTTGATGGCGCTTATTTTGTCCATCAATATCGCCGTCCGTTTTCTAACGCGCAATCGATTCAGTTAAGCAATGCCGATTTCGACATCATTTGCCGCTCCCAAGTTTGAAGTGAAGAGTCGGACTTCGCTTGTTTCAACTGCGACAAAAGTCGCCGTTGAGAATCTCAATTTCTTCTATGGCCGCACTCAGGCCTTGAACGGAATTACGGTCGAGATTCCCGAGCACATGGTAATGGCGTTTATTGGTCCATCGGGTTGTGGCAAGACGACTTTCCTGCGCACGCTCAACCGCATGAACGATGTCATCCCGGGCACCCGAGTCGAGGGAACCGTGACGATTGACGGCCAGAATATTTACACTCCCGGCGCTGATGTGGTCGACTTGCGCCGAAAAGTCGGCATGGTGTTTCAAAAGTCGAACCCGTTCCCGAAATCGATCTTTGATAATGTTGCTTACGGCCTAAAAATTAACCGCATGACTTCCAGTCGTAGCGAGCTTGAGGGTCGCGTGGAAGAAGCTTTGAAAGATGCGGCGCTGTGGAGCGAGGTCAAGGAACGTTTGAAGAGTTCCGCGCTCGGTCTCTCGGGCGGCCAGCAACAACGTCTGTGTATCGCACGCGCTCTGGCAGTTCGTCCGGAAGTGATCTTGATGGACGAGCCGGCGTCAGCCCTGGATCCGATCGCGACTTCGAAGATCGAAGAACTTATTTTCGATCTAAAAAAGCAGTACACGATTGTGATCGTGACACACAACATGCAACAGGCGGCGCGTGTGTCTGATTTGACGGCTTTCTTTTTGCTCGGCAAACTCGTCGAAGTAAACACAACTGAGAAGTTGTTCACTGCTCCCGATGAAAAGTTGACCGAGGACTATGTCACCGGACGATTTGGTTGAGATATGGAAGTTCATAGACATCTTGACGAGGAACTAGATCGGCTGCGCGACACCGTGCTGCGTTTGGGCGAAGAGGCTGAACGGGCCTTATTGCAGGCCATGAAGGCACTGTCTCAACGCGATGACGCCATCGCAACTGAAGTGCTGGCTCATGATGATGACATCGACCAGCTTGAGGTCGACGTCGATCGGCAGTGCATCGATGTTTTCGCGCTGCGCCAGCCAGCGGCGCGCGACCTTCGTTTTGTGATGTCTGTGGCCAAGATGGCGCCGGTGCTCGAGCGTATTGCCGATCATGCTTGCAACATCGCGCGCGTGGTGATCGAACTCAATAAAGAACCCGAACTGAAGAATCATGTACGCATTCGTCAGATGGGCGAAGTTGCGTCTTCGATGCTGAAAGCAGCGCTTGACGCATTTACCAGACGCGATCCTGTCGCGGCGCGCGAGGTCATCAAGCGCGATTCAGAAATTAATGATCTTTACAATCATATCTTTCATCATCTGCTTGAAATGATGGCCCAGGAACCCTCGACCGCGACCAGAGATGCGCGCTTGCTGTTTATCGCCAAACACCTTGAACGAATCGGCGACTATGTCACGGACATTTGCGAATTGACGGTGTATATGGCGGAAGCCGCAATCATTAAGCACCGTCGCTAAGAACCGTTCGTTGCGGTTTATTGATTTGACTTACTAGCCAGTTGGTTCGGAAGTGTGATTGAATGACCGGCGTTTTCATTAATCTCAAAACAGCATTCGACGAATATTGATGACCACGACAGTAGTCATTGCGCTCTCGATCGTTCTTGTCGCACTCGTCTTTGATTTCACGAACGGATTTCACGATGCGGCTAATTCAATCGCCACGGTGGTCTCGACGCGGGTGCTGTCGCCGCGCTATGCGGTGATTTGGGCGGCAATATTCAACTTTGTGGCTTTTGCGATCTTTGGAACTCGAGTGGCGAAAACGATCGGCGGCGATCTGGTCCGCATCGATCTCATTCAACAGAACATGCGCCTGTATGTTCTCTGCTGTGCCCTGCTGGGCGCGATTATCTGGAATTTGATCACGTGGTATCTCGGGCTGCCAACATCGAGCTCGCACGCGCTGATCGGTGGATATGGCGGCGCCGCTATCGCCGCCTATCGGGGCTTCGGCGGTTTGCTGAAACCTGAAGGATGGATCAAGACGCTGGTTTTCATTGTTGCGTCTCCAGTAATCGGATTCGTCATGGGATTTGCCATCATGGTCGCAGTCTATTGGATCTTTCATCGATGGACGCCGGCCCAGGTCGATAAAACGTTTCGTCGCGGACAATTATTGTCGGCGGCTGCTTATTCGCTTGGACACGGCGGCAATGACGCGCAGAAAACCATGGGTATTATCACGGCCGTTCTGGCAACCGCCGGCATCTTCAATCTGCACATGGGAGACAAGGGATCACTGCCGGGAATTCCGATTTACGTCGTACTGCTGGCCCACGCGGCCATCGCCTTGGGAACTTTGTCAGGCGGATGGCGCATCGTCCATACGATGGGTTCGAAGATCACCAAGCTACGTCCCGTCGGAGGCTTTTGCGCTGAGACCGCGGGAGCTATCACCTTGTTTGGTGCGACGGCAGCCGGCATTCCGGTTTCGACAACTCACACGATTACCGGCGCGATTACTGGGGTCGGATCGACGACGCGATTGTCGGCGGTGAAATGGCGAGTCGCGGGCAGAATTGTTTGGGCGTGGGTCTTAACTATTCCGGCCGCTGCAATTTTTGCCGCAATATCATTCTTTATCTTTGAATTGATTCTCAAACTCATTCGATAAATTTCGCCGCGCTTAGTTATGCTGCGACCTGCTCTAATCATCGAAGACGACGCCGATATTGCTGAGAGCGTGCGCTACAACCTCGAAAGCGCCGGCTTCAAGACCCTGGTCGCTTCAACTGGCGAGCATGGACTGTCACTCGCGTTGGACACGCAGAATCCACCGGCAGTCATTGTTTTGGATCTAATGCTTCCAGGGATGAATGGAATTGAGATTTGCCGCCGGCTGCGTCGCGAGAATCAAACGCGGCGTACACCAATTATCATGCTGACTGCGAAAACCTCCGAAACGGATCGGGTCGCGGGTCTCGATGTAGGCGCAGATGATTACCTGGGCAAACCGTTTTCGGTGAACGAACTTCTCGCGCGCGTTCGGGCCCTGCTGCGCAGAACTGATGAAGAAACTCGTGAACGTTACGATGATGGCCGACTGGCGATCGATTTCGATGATGTGCGGGCATCGTGTGATGGAGCAAACGTCAAACTCACCCATAAAGAGTTCCAACTACTCTCAACGCTTGCGAAAAAAAAGGACCGCGTCATCACCCGACAGCAGTTGCTCGATCAAGTGTGGGGTTACAGCTACTACGGCGATGCACGGACCCTCGATGTGCATATCCGGCGCCTGCGACAAAAACTGGACACCTGCGGTAACTGCATCGAAACTGTGGTCGGAGTAGGGTATCGGTTTATCGGCTGTGGCCCCTTGGCATCGTCAGTTTCCACCGATGGTTAGCTCTCGCACTCTCTCTTCTCTCTTATTCGCCGCGACGGCGGCATTCCTTATCTCTGCATTTCTGCTGACGGGAAATCCTCGCTTAATTTGCTTCTCTGCTTTTTTTCTCTTGCTTGGTATCAGTATTGGATTCCTGGTGAGCCAAAAAACGATTCGTCAGCTCGCAGATGCAGGCCAACACGGTTTCGGAAACGAGTTATTGAACTCGACCATAAACGAAATGCACGAGGGACTGGTGGTAATCGATACGGACATGCGAATCGTCGCCTCAAATCGCGCCGCGCGGCGCCTCTTCTCGAACCTGGAAACGACGATTGACTCCCGGCCGATCACCGAAATCACGCGCAATCCGGCGATTTACGATGCATTTCTGGACGGCGTCCGCGGCACCGAACGCGTTGACGTGAAGGTCGAAACGCATCAACCCGATCGGCGGATCTTTGACTTGCGGGTCGTGCCGATACGCTCAAAGTCAAATGGCGATATCACCGGAGCGCTGGGCGTTTTCTTCGACGTCACCCGGCTGGAACGTCTGGAAAACGTCCGGCAGGAATTTCTCTCTAACGTCTCGCACGAGTTGCGCACGCCGCTAACATCGATCATGGCGTTGGCGGAAACGCTCGAAGCGGGAGCGGTCGATGATCGCGAAAACAATCGGCGTTTCCTTTCCATAATTCAAAGGAATGCCACCCGCATGCATCGCTTGATTGATGACATACTTGAGCTAAGCGCGATTGAAGCTGGAATTGTAAAGCTGAAACCTGAAGCGGTGCGAGTGGGGGCCCTGGTTGATGATGTTATCAGCACGCTGACAGCGGCCGCTGCATCCCGAAATATCGAGGTGCGTAATCTGATTCCCACCAATGCCGAGGTGTTGGCCGATCCTCATCGACTAATGCAGATGCTGACGAATCTGATCGACAATGCCATCAAATTTAACCGCGAAGGCGGGACGGTCTCGATTACGCTCAGTAGAGGCGCACGCGATCGGATCTCAGTGGCCGATACCGGTGAAGGCATTCCCTCACATCATCTTGATCGTTTGTTCGAACGATTTTATCGCGTGGATCGCGCGCGCTCGCGCGAACTCGGGGGCACAGGCCTCGGGCTGGCGATTGTAAAGCATCTCGCAAAATCGCACGGCGGTGAAGTTGTGGTGAGATCGGAATTTGGGAAAGGGACCGAATTTACAATTGAACTTCCACATCAAAACGACGCACCGAAAGACGAAATCGTGGCGGTGCGTGACGAGCCAGGCCCATCGCAATCAATGCGATAGTTGATGTCGATCACTCAGTTCACTTATTAGCGAGAGTCGCCTGGCGGTTTTACTCAACAAATCTTCCGCCAATCTGCGAAGCTGAATGGGCATCTCTACCGCTCTATATTCCTCGAGTTCGTTGCGGTGCCGCTTTAACAATTGGAGTTCTGCGCTACAGAACTCACAGTGCCCGAGATGGGTTTCAACCGGCGCGCGATCCTGAATGGGCAATCGATGGCGGCGATAGCGCAACAGCGTTTCGGACGACGGGCATCGTGTGGTCTTACAGAATTTTAACGGTGAATAGGAAGGCATCATTTTGCGGTTCTAGAGACTCATCCATTTCGACAAAAGCTCGAATAGCCCCGAACTTCCAGAGAACGACAAGCGGCACACACCCGCTTTCTTCAACTATTTCAATAGTTAGCCTGTGTGTAAAAAAATGTTGCGCATTGTCGTGTCTGTTTGTTAGTATTGCTCTAGCTTGATCGAGGAGAGCTTACTCCTTGATTCCGCACACTCGGTGAATTACTTGTTTGCAGCGCACCGAACCGCAGTCCCTTCACGCTTGGATCTGACTTGCCAATCAGAGCCAGCAACCTTTCCGGGATTGAAAAGGTAAACAGAACAGCTGAAGCCGTATCGATCACACGCTCGATCTCTTTATGGACGAACGTTGCCCCAGCATCTTCTTGCAAGTACTCCCAGCGAATGATCGTGTCGCAACAGCGCAGTAAAGGATGTCATTCCTAGATCGATCAGTTCGTTAGCCGCCGATTAGCAATGCATCCACTCTCATCTTTCGGGACAAAAACTATCGTGAAATCAATCACTCAAAAAACGCACGATTCCAGCGTTGCCGTACCGCGCGAAGTTACGCGTCCCAGCCGGGCCGCCGAACGAAGTAGCCGGGCGGGTCACTGGGTCGAAAGCCTGCGCAATTCTGACGTCAATCGTTTGTGGGCCGAGCTTCATCGAATCGTCAGCAATCATCCCCTGGTCAGAGCCTCGCGCAGTGCGGGCCTGTTGATCGAAGAAGGAGCGTCGAGCGCCTACACCGATCTTACTCAGGAACTCTTCGTGCAACTCTTAACAAAGTCGCGCTTCCAGCATTACCTCGACACCGCGATGACTGACGCTGAGATCGAATGCGAGATCGGCCAAATCGAATTAACGAACCTCTTAACTGCTGAATTGCGAAAGCGCCATCCCGAGAGCTATCGATTAGCGCGACGCATTTCGACGTTGATTCAGTCGAGCGCCAACTTCCGGCGATTTGACAGCATCGGCATGACTGAAGAGCAACACCGCCGCCTGGCCGATCGAGTCTATGGCTTGAGCGAATGGCCCGACCACAAACCGGGTCGCGGCTCGCATGAAATGGAGCAGCGCGCGCACATGATTCCCGTGCGACAGCGGGACACGCGCATGGTTGGTTGCACCGGTGATGCACAGATCGTCATTAGCAATTCTGATTTGGAAGATCTGATTGTTTCCGTGCTCGAAGCGATCGACGGACCCGCTGACGTCCGCAGCCTACGCAGCCTGGTGATGTCGCGTCTGCCGGTAATGGATATATATCTTGTGCCCCTCGGTGGAGACGATCCGGACTCTGATGGCCCAAGCTACGATCCGGCCGATCTTCGTGAGAACCCGGAAGAGAGCCTGCTTCGTCATGAATCTCAACAGGAAGCGGCCGGCTCGGTCGATAAGTTTTTGACGAACCTGCGCGGCAACGTGCGCGGCAAGATCAAGCAATACAACCGGATGGTTGGTGTTCTCTGGCACTGCTATTTGAGCACGGATCACGCAACACAATTGGAAGTTGCCGCCACATTGGGTGTTTCTGATTCTTTGGTATCCGACTATCGGCGCCGTATTGAACAGGAACTGCGCGCGCTGTCGTTTACCCAGGTTGAGGAAGCGCGCATGTTTGAGTTAGCCCTGCGTGAGCGCGTCCGCACCATGGTCGAGATCGAAAGCGAAGGAATGCCGGCTTAAGTCCTTCGCCTTCCTGAGTGATATCGACATTTAATAGAAGCGCGGGGCCGCCTGCGCTTCTTTGCTTTAAAGAAGCGAGTTTCCTAGATGATCAGGCGTCATCAAAAGCAAGATTACGAGACGGTCTCGCGCTCGCGAAAACAACGAGCAAGTGAATTCTCTGCACGCGAGGATCGCATCAAGTCAAAACCTCTGGCGTCAGGGAGATTCCCGGTAATCCGTGTGGAGCAAGCGACGGTACTCTTCGATCCGGTGGAAGCAAGCACCTTCCTTAAACCTGGCCACCTGTTTTCGTTTGCAGCTCTCTTTGTATTTACGATTGTTTTGTATGCGCGGCCAGCTGAGTTCTATCCTTCCGCAATCACGAATTCGTTGGCTCTGATCATTGGAATCGTAACTCTCGCCTGCTTTATCCCCACCCAAATATCCCTGGAAGGAAAGTTGACGGCGCGGCCCTCGGAAGTGAACCTCGTGCTGCTGTTCATGCTCACGGCGCTACTTTCGATTCCACTCGCGATCGATCCGGCCATCGCCTGGACTGAGTTCAGCGGCACCTTCGTTCGCGGGATTCTTATTTTCATTGTCATCATCAACGTGGTCCGCACGCCGGGTCGCTTGAAAGCGCTTCTGTTTCTATCGGTGGGAACCGCAATCGTGCTGAGCGCCCAGGCAATGAATGATTACCGGCTGGGGCTAATGACTGTAGAAGGTTATCGCGTGGCGGGACGCGGCACCGGCATTTTCGGAAACACTAATGATATGGCGCTGCACCTCGCGACGATGTTACCGATTTCCGTGGCATTCTTTTTTGGTTCACGAAATCCTCTCACCAAAATCATTCACGCCTCATGCGCCGCAGTCATGATCTTCGGGATCGTGCTCTCTTATTCGCGCGGAGCTTTTCTTGGAGTGCTGGTCGTCTTCGTGTTTTTCGCGGTGAAGATCGGCCGTCGCAGCAAGTTTGAGATCGCCGCGCTGCTGGTTGCCGCGGCAGCCGCAATGATCGTGCTGGCGCCGAGCGGCTATGGCGATCGACTGCTATCGATATTCATGCCCGGCCTTGATCCCAACGGCTCGGCTGATTCACGACGGGGAGAGCTCTTCCGCTCGATCTACGTTGCGTTGCGCCATCCGCTGCTCGGCATCGGGATGGGAAATTACCAGCCGAACATGTCGTACAAAGGACTGGTGACGCACAACTCTTACACTCAGGTTGCGTCAGAGATGGGCATGATTGCTCTCGTTTTGTACGCGACGTTTATAGTCGCACCACTGCGAAAGCTCGCCGTAATTGCGCGTCAAACGTTCATCGCCCGCGAGCATTCGCAATTCTACTATCTCGCGCTCGGTCTCCAGGCGTCATTACTGGTCTTCATGATTTCCAGTTTTTTCCTCTCAGTCGCCTATGGATGGAACGTCTATTACCTGGTCGGATACGCAGTTTGTTTTCGCCGGATGTATGAGTCGGAAA
>DASWQK010000119.1:0-3558 GCA_036403735.1 Pyrinomonadaceae bacterium | reverse complement strand
TTTTTTGCGATGGTCGGCTTTAAAGAGAAAAGCATTCGCCCGCTGGCGGTCGAAGATCTGATCGAGGTGTTGCAAGCTGCCTTAACCGATGAGCGATTGAGCAAGCGGACGTTTGCGCTAACGGGCGCTGAAGAGCTTTTTCTTAGTGAGGCTGTGCGCCGCGTCGCCAGAGTCACCAGCAACAGCATCCGGATGTTCCGCGCGCCGGTTTGGCTACATCGTGTGCTCGCCCGTTTTTGGGAACTAACCATGAAAGTTCCGCTGGTGGCGCGCGCGCAAATCCGCATTCTCTCTGAAGGAGTAGTAGAGCCTGCGCTGCCATGCGACGCGCTGCCCATAGATCTCTGGCCCGAGCGCAAATTCACTGATGAGCAAATACGCCGGGGCTTGCCCGGACCCGGTCCGTTTACGTTGCGGGATTTGAGGTGCTGCAGTGCCTGAGTCCGAAACCAAAGCAATCGTCCTTTATGACGGCGTCTGCGGTCTTTGCAATCGCGCCGTCCAGTTTCTGCTGAAGAGAGATCACCATGATCGTATTCAGTTCGCTTCGTTGCAGAGCGACTTTGCCGCCAGGGTGCTGCAGCGGCATGGCATGGATCCCAAATCTCTCGACACTGTGTATGCGGTGCTCAATCATGGAGAGCCAAACGAAACTTTGCTTGCCAAAGGAGATGCCTTTCTCTTTTTTGCCAAAACCATAGGCGGCATTTGGGGTGTCGCGCGCGTTGGCAGAATCATTCCGCGGCCGATTCGTAACTGGCTATATGACTTCATCGCGCGCCACCGGTATCAGGTGTTCGGCAGATCTGAAAGCTGCATGCTCCCCGACCCAAAACAAAGGCATAAGTTCCTTGAAGTGTGAAGGTGAGAAATGAAAATCGTGATTCCGGGCGGTTCGGGTTATGTCGGCACGGTGCTGGCTCGCGCGTTTCACCAGCAGGGTGACGAGGTCGTGGTTCTTAGTAGAACTACGGCGAGTAAACCATGGCGTACGGTCACTTGGGACGGAGAGACACTGGGTGAGTGGGTCACTGAATTTGAAGCAGCCGACGCCATCATCAATCTCGCTGGACAGAGCGTCAATTGCCGCTACACGGCTGAGAATCGCCGAATCATTACTGAGTCACGCCTGAAATCAACCAAGGTTGTAGGTCAGGCCATCGCTCAGGCCTGGACGCCGCCGCGCGTGTGGCTGCAGGCGAGCACCGCCACGATCTATGCCCACCGGTATGACGCGCCCAACGATGAGGCAACCGGAATCATTGGCGGCGCGGAACCAAACGTGCCGGACACCTGGCGCTTCAGCATCGAGGTCGCGACTGGATGGGAACGCATGTTCCATGAATCTCCAATCCCGAACACGCGTCGTGTGGCGATGCGCAGTGCCATTGTGATGCATCCGGATTCCGGTTCGCCGTTCGACATTCTGCTGAGATTGGTGCGGCTCGGTTTAGGAGGACAATCCGGTGATGGCAGACAGTATGTGTCCTGGATACATGAGGCAGACTTTGTGCGTGCGGTGATGTGGTTAATTCAGCACGACGAGCTTGAAGGGCCGGTTAATTTGGCGTCGCCGAATCCTTTGACCAACGCCGAGTTCATGCGCGCGTTGCGATCAGCCCGGGGCGTGCCGTTCGGTTTGCCGGCAAGTCAATGGATGTTGGAGCTGGGCGCGTTCCTGGCGCAAAGCGAAACTGAATTGATCCTTAAAAGCCGCCGCGTAGTTCCGACCAAACTGGTTGACTCCGGATTTACTTTTCAGTTTCCAAACTGGCCCGAGGCAGCGAGAGAGTTGTGCGCCAGAGTGCGTGCGAATCGACAGAGTATTTGAAGAGGTAGCGCCCCAGATTAATTGTTACTCTGCATCTCAGTGGACTTCGGTGTCTCTGTGGTGAGTCCTGACGAAAAGAATATTCACCACAGAGGCACGAAGGAATCACGGAGACGCAAAGTACAAAGAACTGATTCACATCGCTGACGCTCTCGCCAAATGCACGCCGCCGTTCGTGGTGGTCGCGCGAATCGTGGGACCGCCTGAACCGAGGTCGACGCTAATCTCTTTGGGCAGGCGACCACGCTCAGTCATCGGCACATTCAGCGGAAACTCCGAATTCACATTTCCATTTACGGTGCTGGTCTCGACGTGCGCGGAATAGTTGTCCGGCAACACCAGATTGACACCGCCGTTGGTCGTCGTCACGTTGAGCATCTCGCCTTCCCACCTGACGCCGGCAAGCACTACGTGCAGGCCGCCGTTGGTCGTGCTGCCGCGAACTGCGCCGCCAACTCGCACCAGCGAAATGCCGCCGTTCAAAGTTTTGAACTCAATCTTTCCCGTCACCTCGCTGATCGCGATGCCGCCGTTGTGCGCTGTCAGTGAAAGGTCGGCGCGGCGGGGCACAAAAATCTCGTAGCTCACGTACCATTGATAATCGTTACGCGACTCAGGCCCTTCGGCATGAATGTTAAGCGCGCCGGTTTCGATCCGCACCTGTTGGGCCAACACATCGGCTTCGGATTGAGTTGGAGCGCGGCTTTCAATCTTCGCCCGCACGAGGATCTCATTGCGATCCCAACCTTTGACGGCCACGCCGCCGTTCTCTCTTCCGTCAACGGTTATGGCGCCGCCCGCGGGCAGCGCCTGTTCCTTGATCTCGCAATGGTTGTACAACCGATCATCGTTGCCAGATAGGCCGCATTTCATTGAGCCTTCAGTTTTCTTTTGGGCGGACACGGCCGAAGCCATGCAGCCGGCGATGGCCAGGACCACGAACGCGTAGCGAAGTGACTTAATCATGATGGTTCTCCTTAAAATCAGAATCGGATTGCCTCGGACAAGCAGATTAATAAGTTAGTGACTGGTAGAGGGAAAAGGTCGCAGAAATAACTCGACAAAGTCGCAATCATTCTCGTGGACTGGAAGAGTCTTCTCCCTTCCTCTGCGAGTATTGGGCGTAGAGTGGAGTTGTCCGACGCGCGACACTAGCTGGATCTGCTTCATTCACACCTCGCTTCAGCGTGGTGTTCTCCGCGTCTTCCGAATCTAGCTGACTGTTTCAATAGTTTCTAATTCTGAAAGCCGTTGAAACGGCTAACAGCGATCGTGCTGAGTTAGCACCTCGCTGAAGCGAGGTGTTAATGAGAAATCATCTGGATGACTCTGATTAGCAACCTGACATTGGCTACCACCTTTTCACCGACCGCTTTGAATCCGCGCGGGTTCTCCTCTATCATTGCTCGCACATCACCGGCCGATCATCTTGGCCGGTAATAAATGGGGCCGTAGCTCAGCTGGGAGAGCGCATGACTGGCAGTCATGAGGTCAGGGGTTCGATCCCCCTCGGCTCCACCAAAGTTTTTCGCCGCGTTCTATTCACCCTTCGCATTCCCATTAAGGATTTCGCGATAGTAAGAGAGTAGCTCCTGAACGGTCTGTGCGGGCGCAAAGTCCTGAGCTCTGATTTGGGCAGCCTTTCCAATTTCCTCCAGTCGCGAATCATTCCAGACAGCATTAATTTTTTCAGCTAATTGTCCAGGCTCGTTTGGCGCGACCAGAAA
>DASWQK010000118.1:0-4773 GCA_036403735.1 Pyrinomonadaceae bacterium | reverse complement strand
AGATGGAACGAAACAGGAAATCACGCATTTCAGTCAGGATAGTTTGCCGCTGTCGGTACTCTTCTTGATCGATCGCGGCGGCTGTCTCGATCCATTCGGCGACAAGGTGCATCACGCCACGGTCGAAGCTGTCTCGCGCCTCAAGCCTACTGATGAAGTGGCCGTGATGACGTATCACAATACGACGCGGCTGTTGCAGGGATTCACCCGCAACCGCTCGTTAATTGAAGGTGCACTCAACCGCGTGCCGACGCATGACGAAGAAGCCGACCACTGTCTCAACCAATTGTTCTTCGACGCCGCTGATTACATGGTCAGCGCCAGCAACCCCGAAGGCCGTCGGGTGATCGTCGTGATTACCGGAGTGACACGGAATTTCGATTGCCTGGGCGGACCGTCCGGTAAGTTGGCCGCGCAGCAGGTTTATGAATCGGGAAGCGTCGTGTGCGGCATCATTCCAAAAGAGATGGGCCAGGGGCTGGAAAACGGAATCATGGTTTGGGCCACGCGCATGGGCAAACTGGGCGGGCAACCTTACATCGATATCGAAAACCTGGCGAACGAGACCGGCGGTGAACTGCTCTCTGATAAGCCGGAGAATCTCAACACCACGTTTCAGACACTGATGGACCACCTGCGCAGCCGCTACAATCTCGCCTTCGTTTCAACCAATAAGAAGCGCGATGGGACTACGCGTAAGTTGAAAATTGACGTGCAGCCTCCCGCAGCAAAACCGCAGGCGAAACTGGTAGTGAAGGCGAGGAGAAGTTATGTCGCGCCGAGATCGTAGAGACTACGTGGCCACACAACGGTTGTGCGCTTAGCTCCGTAGGAGCCGGATGTTTATAGCAACTGCCGACCAGACGACCCCAGCTCTATAGGAGCGAAATGTGACTCAACCGATAATATTTCGCTCCCCCGAGCTTGCCCGTCATGTTGCACTTCTTGTCTATAAACATTTCGTCCCTACGGGACTAAGGCTCAAAATCATATTGACTCCACTCTGCTTTTCCCGTACAAAGCCCGTGCTCGGACGGCTTTGCCATCACCAACCAAGCTCAGAAACAAATCCCCAAGGAGACAACTATGCCCCGATACAACCATCGTACTCGTCAACAGGTTAGTCAGCGTCGACTCTCTATTCTTTCAATAGCCGCGATCGCGCTTATCAGCACGCTTTCAATTTTCGGATGCGGCAAATTGGGTGGTGGCGCCAATAGCATCCACGTCAAATCCGCGACCACGGGCGAGAAAGATCTGCCCGTTAAATCCAGCTACGCCTTTGCGGTCACCAAGACGTTCACGGACATTAACAACAAGATAACGACGGCCTCTGCGCACAATGTTTATGTCGCCAATTACGATCTGGACGCGAACAACTTTGCGATGACGATGGATAAGCCGTTGACCTCAGACGATCAGGTGCGAGTAGTTTTCAGCCTGATCGGCGAAGAAGGCACGAACGATAAGTCGCCGCCCAAGGCGGGGACCTATTCCGCCAAAGCGGACAAGTACATGAAAGTCGAGAGCGTCGGATTAGTCGCGCGCAAGAGTGGCGCTGACGTCAAGTCCTGGCTGGATCGAAGCATGTTGAGCGGCGAAGTGAAGGTCAATTCAGCATCGGCGGACGAAATCAGCGGCGACGTCGATCTCACCAGCGGTGATACGTCGATCAAGGGATCTTTTACCGCGAAGGTTCTTAAACGAAAGTAAATGACCTACCGTGTGCTGGGAGCGCAGGCAATCTTGTCTGCGCTTCCAGCATTAACGTTTAGAGTCGGCGGCTCTGTCGACAAGAGGCCGGACAAGTCCGGCCTCTAAACGTATGGACGACTAAACGGTCAACGATTCTCCTTCATCGTGTTTCTATCTCTCGGGCGGTTTCTTTTTTCCACCTCCGTTTTGAGCCGCTGGCTTGTTCTGCGCCGGCGGTCCTTTGGGCTGCTGGACCTCCGCATGCGGGGTACGCACTGGCTGTGGGCGCGGCTGGGCCTGCGGTCTTGGCTGGGCCTGCGGTGGACGGACCGGTTGCATTCGTGGTTGCGCCTGTGGCCTTGGCTGTGCCTGCGGTGGACGCGCTGCTTGCGGAGCAGCGCGCGGTACCGACTGCACGCGATTTGGTTGCGGCTGCGCCTGCGGTGGTCGCGCCTCCCGTCGTTGTTGCGGCGCCGGCGATCTCAGCACCTGCTGTTGTTGCGAATGACGCACCGGCGCTTGCTGCGTTTGATTTTGCCGGCGCTGCTCGCGCTGAGATTGAGCCGGCGCGGCAGCGCGCTGTTGCTGCTGTGACTGAATCGTCTGTTGTCTGGCAGCTTCCCTTTGCGCCTGCTGTTGCTGACGCATCATCTGTCGCTGGTCCTGCGGTTGGCCCACCCGTTGACCCTCCGCCTGCACAGTTGCACCTTGAGCTGTTCGCTGGTCCAACTGCTGTTTGCGCAGCTCCTGCATCTGCTGGCGCGCACTTCGGTCGCCGCGCGCAGCCTGTCTGGCCAGATCAGCCATTTGTCGTTCACGCGCTTGCTCTGCGCCAAGGTTCGGCTGCTGAGCCGTCTGCGCGGCTGCGCGCTGATCTGAGATTTGAAGCGTCTGCTTCTTCACTCGATCATTCAATGCCTCGACTCGTAAAGAGCGGGCCAGATCACGCCTGAACGGCGGCGCCATCGGCGAGGTGCTGGCAACGACCCGCGTATTCGAGATGCGCTGCTCAACTTCTCGAGGCACATCAAATCGTGCCCGTGCTTGCCGGGTCTGAAATGCGGCCGCTCGCAGCGGATCGATCGTCAAGGGATCGAGCACCGGTCGCGCACGTCCGATTGTCTGCGGATCGACTCGCGTGACCATGGTCGGATCGATGACCCGTGCGAATTCATTTGACGGCACTACGATGACTGCGCCGGGCGCGCTCACATTCACAAATCGATCGACAACGACGTTCGATGAAGTGAGGTAAACCGGCTGCCAATTCGGATCGTAGTACCTGGCAACGTAAGGATCGCTGGGACCCAAAGCCACCCAGCCAACGCTTGATTGACCGAGCGGAATAAAGGCAACCAGCGCCGGCGAATACGACGGATACGTACTGACCCCTTGCGGGACCCAGAACCATTCGTTCGAAGCGTAGGCCCAGCGGCCGTAGTGATACGGAGCATAACCCCAGGGTTCATTCGACACCCAGGTCAAGCCATACGGATAATCCATCGTCCACGAACCGGATTCGTACGGCGCCCAGCCGTTACTCACGCGTGGATGCCAGCAGTAACCGTAGTCGCTCACATACTGCCAATCGCCATAGTCGTCCAGGTCGTCGATCCCGGGAACGTATTCGCTGACGTAGTTGTAACTGGCGTAACGACGCGCCGGATCGTAGTAATCAGGATCGTCCAGATAGGTGTAGTAGTTTCGATAACGGCCATCGTAAGTTTTCGGATAACGAGCCCGATAATAATTATCAATCTGATAACCCGCCTGATTCGGCTCGACCCGAGACATTACCGCGGGCGCGCTACCCTGACATGGAACGGACAGGTACTCGCCCTTCTGAATGCGACCCGCACCTCCCTGGCCCACGACCTGGGCCTGGCCGTTGAAGGCCGTGGCTACGGCATTGCCATTATCGTTGATCGCGATCTGATAAAGACCGGGTTGTTCGAAATCCACCGCGCCGCAAGGCGTCGCGACTTCAAACAGATTACCTGATGCGATCGATCCGACATCAAATAGCGCCGAACCCTCTCGCAGAGCGACCTGAGTCCGTCGTTCAGAAAGATCCAATACATCCAGCGAAGTATTCGCATCGACGGTCGCCAGATTGCGGCCGGTAAAGCCGATCTGAGTTCGTGAATTCTGTTTCGTGTAAATGCGATCGCCGACGCTTACCGGAGTGTTCGCGGTCGCGGTGGTCCATTGCGAATTTGCTGTATTATCTGCGCCTTGATTGATACCCACCTCTCCCTCAACGCGTTCGATACGCGCCGCGTTTGGTAGCGAGCTGGCCTCCGCTTTTCTCTCATACTTCCCCCACAATAGCGCCGCGATTGCGCCCAGAACCGCACAGGCTAAAATTATCAGCGCTCCATGCGGCCAAATTCTCATTCTGTTCATAAAAAGCCTCCTGAAATTAAGGAATCAGTTGGAGATTCTTGGAGAGAGATATTCTGTATGACGCAATTCCGAGGCTACGCGGCGCCCTGCCAATGAATTGTTAGCGAATCGAAATACGAATACTGAACAATCGCAGCAAAGCGAAAATCATCTTGTTTCGGCGGCGAACGATTCGTGTACAATGTCGCCAATGAATGAAGAGCGTTGGCCGACAGCAGGCGAAGAGATTGCCAACAGTCTGAGTCACGGCGCGGGCCTCGTATTTGCAATTGCCGGCACTCCGTTTCTGGTGATTGCGGCGATGCGATACGGCAGTGCATGGAATACGATCGGTGTGAGCGTGTTTGCCGCGTCGATGATCTCGCTCTATCTCGCCTCGACTCTTTATCACGCGTTGACGCATGACCGGGCCAAGCGTTTCTTTCGCTTAATGGATCATAGCGCTATCTTTATTCTGATCGCGGGCACTTACACGCCGTTCACCCTTGGGGTACTGCGCGGACCGTGGGGATGGACGCTGTTCGGGCTGGTCTGGGGGTTGGCCTTAATCGGGCTGGCGAAAAAAGCAATTTTCGGCGCGCGATACGTTTGGTTTTCGGTCGCTCTCTATTTAGTGATGGGTTGGCTGGTGGTGATTGCCGCGCCCCAGGTTTTGCAGCGCGTCCCGTTAAC
>DASWQK010000117.1:0-6089 GCA_036403735.1 Pyrinomonadaceae bacterium | reverse complement strand
TCAAAATTAGAATCGACAGGTAATACAAAAGATTAAGCGGCTCGACTGTTAGCACATTGAACGTTGACCACCGGCTAAACAGGGCAAAAGATAACGAGTAAAGCTTCACATGCAGATCGGTCGGCCGATGAAACCAGGCACTTACCTCACCCTGGTGAAGCAAGTCCGCAAGCATTTCGACTTGTGGCTGGAAGTAGAGAGCGCTATCGCGACCGAGGGCGCCATTGGGGCTGAGCCCAGCGGGAAATAATTGAAGCTTCCCCACGCCCAGAACTGCGAGGGCGAGTACAATGTGAAGAGTTGCGGCTATCAGCAGCAGGTGGATCGGGTTTGCATGAAAGGCTGAAATCCTCGATCTCAACAAGGCAAGGCTCTCCTTTTTCATGTCGCGCCAGCGCGGCGGCACTTCAATTTCATGGCCAGTTAGAAACGCAGAAAAAGCGAACACGACGGCGACGGAAATCTCGCTGAGTTCGCCAGCTTAAGGGCCTCGGATGAAGAGCACTTCTCAGGGGCGGGTTTTGAAAACGCCGCTCCAATAATCAATGATGCTCCCGCCTGAAGATCGCACCGAAATCAACCGGGCAGTTGAAATCACCTGCGGATGATCGCGAACAAATCGTATTACATTCCCTCACTGGAACGGTGACTAGTATACTCGGCTTCCGGGTTGCCGGAAGCCAACAAGGTCGCAAGTCGGAAAGCCGTAAAGATCCGAAACCAATCGAGCATTGGTTCGAGAAACAGAGCCAGACAGCGCCAGGGGTGAACGAATGATGAAACCGCCAGGTCCCGCGGAACACGAAGCGCTGCTCTTGTGCGCGCGTCGGCAGCTCGACGACGAGCAAAGCAGTCGCTTGCGGATCCTGGCGCGTCAAAAGCTTGATTGGGAATACCTCTATAAACTGGCGCGACGACACTCTCTCGTCCCGCTTTTCTACTACCAGGTCGAACGGGCCGCCGGTAAAGAGATCCCCGCGCCTGTCTTACAACGACTTAAAAAAGACTACCAGGAGAACTCGGCGCGAAATCTGATTCTCACCAATGAAATGGTATCGATAATTCGAGAACTCGAGGTGAACGGGATCGAGGCCATACCCTACAAGGGACCAGCGCTGGCTATTGCGGCTTACGACAATCCTGACCTACGCCGCTACATCGATCTGGACTTGATGGTGCGGAGGGATGACGTTAGCGCAGCTCGTGATTTGTTGATCGCCAGAGGCTACCAGCCAGCCAGAAATTTGGATCAGCGGCAGCAGGCGCTCCTCCTGACGACCCAACACAACATTCAGTTTTCACGTGATGAAGGTCGACTCATTGTCGAACTACATTGGCGGGTGGCGACCCAACTCTTTGCCGCTTCAGTGAGCGCCGAAGATTTGTGGCCCAATCTGGGAACCGTCAAGCTCGGCAATGCTTCACTAAAGACGCTGTCGATCGAAGACTTGCTTTTCTGCCTGTGCGTTCACGGTTCACGGCACTTGTGGGAACGACTGTCCTGGATCTGCGACGTCGCCGCATTAATCGCTGCCTGCCCGACAATAGACTGGCCACAGCTCGGGCAACGGGCCCAACGCACTGATACGGAGAGAATGTTGTTCCTGGGGTTGCACCTGGCAACCCAGCTCGGAGGAGCTTCGTTGCCGAAAGGGATCGAAACGCAGGTAACTGGCGACAATTCTGTTTTGTCTCTGGCGGGCGCGATAACTGAACGACTCTTTAATGGCACCCTGCAGGTCCCGCCGACGCCGCGCGAGATCTTCAGATACAATTTTTCGGTGCGAAAGAGCTGGAAGTCACGGGCGCGCTATTGCCTTTCCACCTTGCGGCCGAGTGATGGCGATCTGGAAACCATATCCCTTCCGCGATTCTTCAGTTTTGGCTACTATGTGCTGCGCCCCTTCAGATTGTTCACTCAGAATCATTCGGCCAAACCGGTTTCAGAAAACAGCGGCAGACCAACGGCAAATTCACAGTTGCTGCGTTGACAATCACCGCGTAAGATCGATTTCTTGACTAACCGTCGGAAGGCATAGTAGATCCGCAACGAAGGGGCGGCGACACCACAGAGAGAAGTCCAAAGTCTTTTTCGGATTTACCCTTTCAACAATAGACAATGAGAGAAGCCATCCTGCTATTGATCGCCCTGCCAGCGTTGATCGCCGCGGGGATTCAGGCATCGCCATCTGTTAGTAGATCGATCCAAGAGCCCAAACAAGCAACCAAGCCGGCTGATAAACCTTTGGAAAAGGAAGCGCAGCAGCCGGCGGAGAAGCAGGCAGAGTCAGCCGACAACCCGTCAGAAGCTAAAAAGAAGCCGCCTTTCGCGCTCCGGGTAACTGTCGATCAGATCATCGGCATTTCGCTGCGCGCTGAGAATGCGAAGCTGACGGATATTGCTGCGGACCTCTCGAAAAAGTTGAAGGCCCCGGTGGCTTTAAGCCCGGTGATGCAGAAGCAGCGGGCGACGATCGACTTTGCAGATGTGGTGCTGGAACCTGCGATGCAGCTGTTGGCGCCCCTGGTCTACATTGATTATGAAATCGATTCCGCGCCGGGAGCGCATCCTCGTCCAGTCGGCATTTACCTCTCGGCACATAACGAACCGGCGCCGGCAATCAACGCAAATGTGCGTAGCACGTCCCAGGCTTTCATCATCTCGGGCAACACCGAAGGCGAAAGCGATGAAGACGACGATATCCACATTTCCTACCGGAACGGCAAGCTTACCTTAAAGGCAAAAGATCAGCCGCTCCTGGACGTTCTTTCCAGCATCTCTGACGAAACCGGTGTGCGATTGGAAGCAAAGGATGACACGACCGAAACGGTAAGTGTTGACATTAAGGATCTCCCTCTCGATGAAGCCATCTTAAAAGTGTCGCCGCATCTTCGGTTGTACTTAAGGGCCGATTTGTACAGAAACCAAAGGACGCCGCTTCTGATAACCATTGTCCAGCGGAAAAAAGTCGTGGAATTCTCCTAAACTTATCATGAAGCTGTTGAGTTTTTTTGTTTGGACAGGTACTCTTGTTTGCGCTTCAGCCGATTGCAGTTTAATCCTGACGAGTTGATTAAGCCCGTTTCACGCAAGACATCCAGATTAGATTAGCAGGGAGAACCTACGTGTCAGAGAAAAGCGCACCCGGAATTGAGACGGAAGCAGTTACCTCGTCTGAAGAAACCGAACCCGGCTCCAGTAAGAAGACGTTCATTGAACCGGAAATATCTGTACCTGTAGATGTTCTTGAGGCTACCACCTTTCTTCAGGCGGTTGACTCTGGTCAAACAAACTAGGCTCGTTTCACATGCAAGTTGTTGCTAGTCGTGACCGGCCGGCACTCGCGGAAACGTACGAGATTGCCGGCCGGTTGCTTTTGGTAGATACCCCAACCCAAACAATCTCCGCTGCCACAGACCGGGTCCTGTCAATGCTGCGCCTTTCTCGCACAGGTGCGGGCGCCGTCGTTTTACCCGACGCTGTGTTGACGCTGTCGTCGACGAAGTTCGACTTTCCTTCGAAAGTCGAGATCTCTGCGGTCACCGAGGAAGCTGTTTATTATCAAAGCGAGGACTCCTACTTTGTTCGGTTAGGAGACTCGGTAATTTCTGCTGACAACTCAGCCACGGTCAAGGCATCGCTGGCTAAGGATCTTGACTGCCAATCACTTTTGTTCGGACGCGTTCTCTCTCATGGTCTGGCCACGGCGCTCCGGCGGGCGGGAGCTTTTGAACTGCACTGCGCGGCTGTAGTTGAACCCGAGACCAAAACAACAGTACTCATCGTGGGACCTTCGGGCAGCGGAAAATCCACCCTGGCATTGCACCTGGCCGCTTGCGGCTGGAGTTTCTCTACCGATGATGTGGTCTTATTAACAGCCGCAGAGGAGCTGGTCGACGCACACGGGTTGAGAGAGTTTTTTGCTATCACTACCGACACTATTTTGCATAGCGGCTTGTCGGAATTAGATCCTTTGATGGACGGTCAAGCCACTGACTCTGCTTTAAAAGTCCGGCTTCATCCGCAGGACATCTTTTCCTCAAAGATGATCGAAAAATGCGTTCCTGATGTTTTGGTGTTTCCTCAACAGACCGGTCAATCCCGCAGCCGCGTTCAACCGTTGAAACAGTCTGACGTAATGAAGCGCTTGCTGAGAATGTGTCCGGGGGCTGCTGTCGACCGGCCGGTAGCTGCGCAATTTCTTCGCGTGCTGGAACTCTTGACCCGGCAATGCAAAGCTTTTGATCTCCTGGCGGGAACCGACCTGCTCGGTGATCCGGAATACACCGCCGCATTTCTTGCCTCCGTTGTAGTCCAGGAGCAGGCCACATGAACGATGTTGCGCCAAATGCCGGTCACAACTACGGAGCTCGACGTCTGACAATCGAGCTGACCAATACCTGTAATCTCCATTGCAGCTATTGTCTGAGAGACGAAGACGCGCTCTATCACGACCGGGCCGAGTTCATCTCGATCGACCTTCTCAAACGTGTGCTGGGAGAGGCGGTGACAGTGGCCGGAATCACACAGGTAGGATTCACTGGCGGCGAGCCGGCACTCTACCCACACTTTTCAGAATTGATTGAGACCTGCGGGACGGTGGGTATCAAAACCAGCTTTGTAACCAATGGATGGCATTTTGAGAAGCTGTGGCCCACACTTGTGAGTCAGCGCGACAGTCTGAGCCATATCTCATTCAGCATCGATGGCGCCACTCTTGAAAAGCACGACCATTGGCGAGGTCAGGGATCTTTTGTCCGATTGATCCGGGCGTTTTCGCGATGTCATAAGGCGAGCCTGCCCTTCATGATCAAGACGGGGATTCGTCGCGATACGATCGAGCACCTCGAAGAAATTGCTGTCTTCGCGGCCCGCATGGGAGCGGCGGGATTGAATTTCTCTCATATCCTGCCCACCTCTGAAGGTGTTGAATCAGACTCGTCCCTGAATGCCGAAGAGCGCAGACACGCGGAGGAGGAAATCGCGCTGCTGGCTCGCATTTTCAAAATGAAAGTAGGCATCGACGTAGGCTACTACAATGTCGACCCGGCCGCACCGTGTTCGCCTCTGGCGGGGGTTAGTTGCAACATCGATTATAAAGGCCGGCTCACTCTCTGCTGCAACCTCTCGGGCTTTCGTGGCGCCGGGCAGCAGCAAGATATCGTTGCCGATCTAAACCAGGAGAGTTTTGCGGACGCCTATGAAAGGCTTGGGCAGCTTCGCGAGCTCCAACTCGAGCGACGAAGAGTGGCGCTGGTTTCGTTGGCGAACAACGCCCCAAAACCTGATCTCTATATTGGCTCGCCTTGTTTGTTTTGCCTTCAGAGTTTTGGCAAAATCCCGTGGCGCGCAGCGGGCGGCGCAAACATAAACACAGGACGGCCTTTGCCTGTGGTTCGATCATAGGGACCTCTCCCTGGACGTTTTCAGGTGACACTCGATTCGACCGCCCCGCAAATTCGATCTGAGCGAGGTTGCGCACAAAAAGGATCGGAAATTGATCGGCATTAACGATCGAAACTAATGACTGAAACCAGCGCACAGTCTCGGGACCACGTCGTATGCACCGAATTTGAAGGTGGCGAGGGCATCCTCGTTGACCTAAACACAAAACGATATTATCAACTCAATGAAACGGCCCTGCTGATCTGGAAAGGTCTCGAGAAGGGTTGCACCGTAGAAGAGATCGTCAACGAAGTTTCAGCGCAATACACAGTCGACCCCGGGCATGCCAGGCAGAGCGTTGAAACTCTCCTGCGGAGTCTGATTTCCTATAGACTCGTTGATTCCCGATGAGATGTCGGATTTCAAAATTGATTGACCGTTCAGAGGCCGTAACGTACTATTAATCCGCACTTTGAAGTCTTTCCATTTGTTTGAACCAGGGCGATGAAGGTCGACCAGTTTCCGCGTTCATTTATAATTCAGCAGCATTTCTTATATTAGTTCAGGAGAAATCTAGATGCGTCAACGTTCGCTCCGTTTTTCAGTAATTCTCTCCCTTTTGGTCTTGTGCATTTTAGTGGTTACCGCTGCGCCGACATTCGCCAAGAAGCCCAGGAAGCGGAAGGCCGCGGCCGAAAAAGCC
>DASWQK010000116.1:0-5214 GCA_036403735.1 Pyrinomonadaceae bacterium | reverse complement strand
GATCAATTTGAACGGAAGAAAAAATACATGTTCACGGTAAAGATCAAAGGCAGCGTGCCCGCGGGTCGTCCGATTGATTCGGTTGAGTTGGTTGGACTTGAAGCGGTGAAGTAATAGCGGTACCGGCCGGGTGGTGAGCGACGGCGCGAGCAGTGAGGTCAGTACCGGGAGCGATAGCGACCGGGTTGCACACTCCGTCCAACTCTCAAGGCGAGTTCGGCTTCTTTCTATTGCTCGAATCAGGTTGGCGCATTAGACTGATCTCGTTATGGCACGAATCGAAATTGGAAAACACCTGGCGGCGGACACGCGCATTTGCGGCGGAAGGTTGATAGTGAGAGGTGGTAGGATTCTGGTTTCAGATGTGCTGGAACTGACTGATGCGGGTTATAGCGCCGCGGCTATCTCCCGTCAATACAAGGGCATCATCACCCCTAGTGCTGTACGCGAGGCCATCTCGCTGACCAGCCGCGGCATTGTGACTGAGGTTAGCCGGAAGAAAACCGCTGCGTGATCATTCTCGATCACAACATTCCTCAGAATCAGGTCGAGCAACTCCGTCGCTGGAAGGTTCACTTCAAGCAGATTGGATTTGAAGTGGGCCGTCCTGAGTGGGACGACCAGCAGAAGTCCTGCGTTATTTGCACGCCCCCAAACAATCCACGTTCTTCACGCGCGACCTTGGCTTTTTTCGGCGCCGCTCCTGTCACTCGGATACTGCATCGTCGTACTCGCATTGCCCGTTAATGAAACCGCGACGTACATTCAGAAGTTATTGCGGCATCCACGTTTCAGATCCAAAGCAAAGCGGACGGGGAAAGTAATAAAACTGTCTACAAGGAAAATGCTGATGTGGCAGGGAAAGCAGAAAACTTTCACAGGTTTGCCGTGGTAGCCAAGCTCATTCTGTGCGAGGCCGCAAGCGACTCTTCAACTCAGCAAGTGTTAAGGAAGAGCCAGGATCGTCGTGATGTGCGGCCAACCGTTCCTTAACCAACTCTTCATCAGCGGCCGGCAACGGCGAATCGTCCTGCTCCGTAACGATGGCAACCCGGTCGCTATCCCGACAAAGTCGGGACCCTCACCCAACCTCTCCCAAAGGGAGAGGAGAAGAACCGCTTCCGGTATTGACCTCATTCTTACAAGTCTAATCCCTCCGATAAACCACTCCGTTCTTCATCACAAACACAACCTTCTCCATCGCGTGAATATCCTTCAACGGATCGCCACTAACCGCGACGATGTCGGCCCACTTTCCAACTGCCAGTGACCCAAGGTTCTTATCCCAGCCCAGCAGCTTGGCGCCGTTGAGTGTGCCTGCCTGGATCGCTTGCATGTTCGTCATGCCGCCCCAATCTACCATCAGGAAAAATTCGCGCGCGTTGGTGCCGTGTGGAATCACGCCGGCGTCGGTGCCGAGCGCGATCTGAACACCTTTCGCGATCGCGATTTTGGTGGCGTGTCGCGCGGCGGCCGCGGCGGCCAGAGCTTTCTCTGCGCGCAGGCCTTTGAGCACGCCGGTCTTCGCCGCGCGTTCGACGGCTTCGGCCGCGGACAAAGTCGGCACCAGAAATGTTCCGCGCTGGCCCATCAGCGTCGCGCCTTCTTCATCCAGAAACGATCCGTGTTCTATAGATGAGACGCCGGCTTTGACTGCCAGCTTGATTCCTTCAGTGCCGTGAGCGTGCGCGGCCACTTTTCTATCTAGTTTTTTTGCCTCGTCGACCAAAGCTTTCAATTCTTCAAAGCTATATTGCGTCGCGCCGACTGCGTCGCCTTCCGACAACACGCCGCCGGTGGCACAAGTCTTGATCACATCCGCGCCATACTTAATTTGCAGACGCACCGCCTGGCGAATCTGTTCGGGACCATCAGCGACGCCGGTCAGCGGTGATTGTTCGGCGACACCGGGCCGATACCCGTTCTCGTCGCAGTGTCCGCCGGTGATGCCAATTGCATGGCCCGCGGTTTCCATGCGCGGTCCAATCGTCCAGCCTTCGTTGATGGCTTTGCGCAAAGCCATATCATCAAAGCGGCCCGACGCGCCCACATTGCGCACGCTGGTAAAGCCGGCCAGCAAAGTATCGCGCGCGTGCAGGACACCGAGAATCGCGCCGAACGATTCGTAATCCTTAACCTCTGACAGATCGCCTTCCGGATCGCCAAGCACGCGCCCAACCAGGTGTGTGTGCGCATCGATAAATCCGGGCAGCAAAGTCACGTCACCCAAGTCGATTACTTTTGCGCCGGCGGGAATCGTGACCGAACTCGCTCCGCCGACAGCAGTAATCATGTTTTCGCGCACGAGGATCACAGCGTTCGCGATCGGCGCGGCCCCGGTGCCGTCGACGAGACGCGCGGCTTTCAACACCACGACGCCCTTGCCTTCCGGCGGCTGCGGTCTGATTCCAATAGGTGCAGGAGTCTGGGGCGCGACCGATCCACAGAAACATGCGACGAGAATTAATAAGGCGGATAGTTTTCGAGAGATGGTCATTTTTTCTAGCCTCGGCTTTCGTTGTTGGTGCTCATTTCGGTTTTTCTCTGCGCAATCTCAGCGTCCTCGGCGCCTCAGCGGTGAGTCTCTCAGTTCAATGTCACCCCAGAGTCGCAGAGTTCGCAGAGGCGGCGCAGAGAATTTCAAATCCATGGACTACGGACTTTATTCGTTCCGGCGTTTTGCGCAAGTTAACAATCTTCGCTACTGGGCGTCGCATTCTATTTGAGATTCACCGCATCTGCCAGTATTGCCGCCGCTCGCGTGAAGGAGTATCGTTTTTCGCAACCAGACCGTGCCGCCGGCGTTTAGGATTTTATGAGATTCAAGTTGACGCTTTCATTGATTCCCATTCTGTTGCCGCTGATTATCGTCGCCGCAGCGCCGCCGCGAGTTGCCGCGCAGGTCGATGAAAAAGAAAGGGCTGAGAAAGAGCTCGCCAAGCGCCAGGAGCTCGAGAAGAAGACGCTCAGTCTGTTGGATGAAACAGTCGGCGCCGCGTGGAGTTTGAAGTTACCCGAGAATCGTTCTTATGTTCTGACGAAGGCTGCTGATCTCATGTGGCCGCACGATGAGAAGCGCGCGCGCGGTCTGTTCTGGGAAGCGCTGAACAGTCTTAACCTGCCGACTTATCAGGCGCTCGATGAAACGAAAGCAAAAGGGGCGAACAACTCCGCAAAGCCTGCGCAAACGAACGGTCCAACCAGGGAACAATTTCAAGCTGTCAATCAGGATTACGCGACGGTGGAAACGCGGCGTGAATTTCTGCGCAAGGTCGCCCAGCGCGATCCGCAACTTGCGCTCGACATGATGCGCTCAACGCGTCAACCGCCTCCGTCGCAAACGCCGGGTGCGGTCCAGGCTGCCGATGACTCTGATTTGGAACAGGAGATTGCGTACGCGGCTGCCGCGAATGATCCCAAACGCGCGTTGCAGACGGCGCGTGAAAGCATGGCCAGGGGGCTGACCTTTCAAATCCTGAACTTGCTAAATCAAGTCGCGCAAAAAAATCAGGACACAGGCGCGCAGTTGGCCGGCGAAATTATCGCGAAGCTTGACACGGAAAACTTTAATACAAGCCCGTACGCGCTGTACGTTGCCATTCAGTTGCTTGAATGGAGCAGAACCGACGGCGCTGTGCTCACGGCAAGTCTCTCTGCGAATTCATCATTCACCCGATTGAAGCTTGACGATGGCCAGAAGCAAGATCTCGTCGACATGCTTACCAGCGCGGCGCTCAACGTCACGAAGTCACCAAACATCCTGCAGAACATCCGGTTCGTAATGCCTGAGATCGAGCAGTACGCACCGGATCGCGCGGCCAAGCTAAAGGTGCAGCTGACGGAATTCAACCGCACGCTGCCGCAGACACAGCGGGACTGGAATAATTTCAATGCGAGGTTCGAGAACGCGACGCCGGAAGAGATGATCAAAGCCGCCAACAAAGTCGGCGACGACCAGCGAGCCGCACTGTTTTATCAAGCGGCGGCCAAAGCAGTCGCTCGTGGCGAGGAGGATCGCTATCGCGAGTTGATCAATAGCCAGGTCGAAAGCGAAGACGAAAAAAAGGCCGCGCTTGATTCGCTTAATACCGAGCAAATGTACTACGACCTCAGCCACGGAAAGACTGATGACCTGAACAAATTGTTGCCGTTAATTCGCGCCAGGGAACAGCGGGCGATGGCCATGACACAATTGGCGATTATGCTCGAGAAGAAGGGTCAACATGATGAAGCAGTAACGATGCTCGATGACGCGCGCGCTCTGGTGAAAGTGGATCTTACCAATGAGAAGGAATCAAATGCTTTACTTGCGGTGATGCTTGGTTATTCGCTGGTGGATCCGCCGAAGGCATTTGCGATGATCGAACCAATCATCGATCGCACCAATGAAGATGTTTCGAAACTGGTGCTGTTGGACAAGATCGCTAAGAGCGGTGCGATTAAGAACGGCGAGATCATCATGAATCAACAGCGCATTCCCATCGATTTTGCGATGCTCCAGTACTCGCCTGGGGTCGCGGCGCTGGGCAAAGCGGACTTCGATCGCACCAAGGCGCTTGCGGATCGCTTTCAACGAAATGAATTACGAATTGTGGCGCGGCTGCTATTGGCCCAAGCCATCTTGCGGGACTTGGAAAAGACTCACAGTCCGAAGAACTAATTCAATAATCGATCGTCATTTGATCCTGATTCGCGCTTTGTTAGTGGTTTGCGTGTGCCACGTCGCGCTAATCAAGACACTCTGTCCGCTGGGCAGGTTCCCGGGCAGCACGATGACAATCTCGGTTAACCAGTTGAACCCGGGAACAGGTCCTACATATTCAACCGTGAGCGGATAGATATTCATCTGTGCATCCTCGGCCCGCGCAGATACAAATGAAGCATCTTCACCATTCGCTGGAATGAGATTGGTCGCAAACAGCATCACTCGCGTGCGGTTGTCAGAGCTGAGATTGTAAGGATCGGTCAAGGGAAATGGATCGCGTATCAAGGTGACTGCGTTGAGCGCGATGGCACTATCGCTATTGTCTTCCGTGGCGAGTGCCGGCGGCACCAGCGTAAGCGTCGCTTCGTTGCTGGTTGCGCTACCGAAAGCATTCGTGACCAGGCAACGGAACTTCGCCCCGTTGTCCGAGGCGGTCGTAGCGGTAATCGTATAGCTGGTTGAAGTCGCGCCAGAGATATTCGACTGGTTTCTTTGCCATTGAAAGCTTA
>DASWQK010000115.1:0-5877 GCA_036403735.1 Pyrinomonadaceae bacterium | reverse complement strand
GCTCGATCTAATGATCGGTTACCACGACGAGTGCAAAGACTTCCGTCAGAGATTTCGTTCGCTCACGGTGATTGACCCAATCGAGTTCTTGAGAGAAGTGAGAAGAAATCAGACGGAAGTTGAGGCGGACTAGAGAGTGTTGGCGGTCATTATCTTTCAAGAAACGAGGTCAGGGATGATCTCGTAAGCGTTGTCGACAACGATTTCCCGATGAATTGGATAAGCAAAACAAACTGAAGAAACTGAGAGAGTGTGAAGAAAGGTAATGGCGAGTAATCTCCCCAAGATCAGATTGACAGAGCACCAACAACTCTGGCTTCGCACAATTTGCTCTAAATTGCGCGAAGGAGAGCAGGTAAGGGCGAGGACTCTAAAGGTTGAACTTAAGGACAACTTACCGAAGGACTTCGATCCGTCTGAAATTGATTACCGACTGCTTGCAGGTGAAGATCAAATCACGTTGTTGGGAATTGCGTTGCTTGACCCAACTAGTGAGTTGGTCAAGAAGGCAGATCTAGTAGTAGACAGCGTTCATCGTTTACTGATTCGTAATCCTGAGATCAAGAGTGTTGGGGCAGAGTTCGTCTCTCACGAAACGAAACTTCCAAAAGAGGAGGTCGCAATTATCTTTCGAAAACTAGGGCGTGTGGGATATTTCCATGACTCCGGCTCAATCTACGGGCATGGAATTGATGGCTTACTTACAATCAATATTGATACGCCGACTTTTGATGCCTATCTGAAATACGAGAGCCTTAATGGAATCCTGGATACCTTGGTTGATGATGAAAGTGCTTTAGAGGACGGTACACGAACTGGCAAGGAAAATCTGACGCATGCTAACCAGCTATACGGTAAGGTTAAGACTCTAATTCAAAATAAAGCGGGCCTGGATAAGAACAACGCGCGAGTCATTGTTGAATCTGTGGATGATGCTCTCAAGGAATTCGGGAGTACCGATCAGAATAAGAAAATTGAATTGAGAGAGTGGAGAGCCAAAGCCGTACGAGCCTTGCCGCCAGAAACTTTTAGAGAACTCATCGACCGCGGCGTGAAAGAATGGCTTCCTAAGTTATGGCCGAAGAATCCAAAGCTGCAAACGGGCCTGCTCGTGATTGTCTTTGTGACGGTAGTAGCTGGGGGGCTGGCTACTTTCAAGCGGACGTTTTGGGATCGTCCAGAGCCGACTCCTACGCCACCACTTAATTCTACTAACTCGAATGATGGCAGGACTTCAAAATCTTCTTCTGCCGCGGCGATCCCATTTCAAAATGCGATATCTACGCCAACTCCATTGCAAGGCCCCGACTTCAGTGCAGCAACAGCCGTTGACGGTTGCTTCAGAAGCTATTTCTCTGGGATACCAAGAGATAGACAACAGCATGTTGAATCCGAAACTAAGGAGAATTCCGTTGTTAAGAGGGAAACGCAACCTAAAGACGGCCTGCTCGCCATCACACTTTTCGATAGTAATCAGTTAGTCGGCGGAATAAAACTCACTCTCTTCTCAAGCAACTACACCCCGGTCTTCAAAGACATAGCGTTATACAATGACAAGTGCCAAGAGATAGACACTTATCGGAACAAAACACTCGGTGGCGATAAGCACGTGTTGAATAACTGGAACGAATTTAGCCTTCTACTTAACGATCATGAATACGTTTTGCAACTCGCTTATGACGAGAACAAGGCCAATGGATATGACACGGGCAAAGGTGCGGTTATTGCAACCTTTGCGAGATTGCCAGAAAACAAGTAGGCCTGACTGGTCCCTGCCACGAGTTGTTTCGGCCTCTGATTCGGCTTCGCCGAATGTCGGTAACTTCTATAGCACGTTACAAAATCATGACCACTGAAAACAAAGTCATCTACTCCATGGTCGGCGTCAGTAAGTTCTATGACAAGAAGGCCGTCCTCAAGGATATCTATCTTTCATATTTCTATGGCGCGAAGATTGGCGTCATCGGGCTCAACGGCTCGGGCAAGTCTTCTCTGCTGCGCATCCTGGCCGGCGTCGATAAAGAGTTCAATGGCGAGACGGTGATCTCGCCGGGCTTCACTGTCGGCTATCTCGAACAGGAACCGCTTATCGATGACTCGCGCACCGTGCTTGAAGTCGTGCAGGAAGCCGTCAAAGAAACTGTCGAGTTGCTAAAAGAATTTGAAGATATCAACGCCAGGTTTGGTGAAGAAATGTCCGAAGAGGATATGGACAAGCTCTTAGCGCGGCAAGGCGAAGTGCAAGAGAAGCTCGATCATCTCGACGCGTGGGATCTCGACTCGCGACTTGAGATGGCCATGGATGCTTTGCGTTGTCCGCCGCCTGAGACGCCGGTGGAAGTTCTTTCCGGCGGCGAACGACGCCGCGTTGCGCTCTGTCGTTTGCTTCTGCAGAAGCCGGATATTCTTCTGCTCGATGAACCCACTAATCATCTTGATGCGGAATCGGTCGCATGGCTTGAGCATCATTTGCAGAGTTATGCCGGCACAATTATCGCCGTGACCCACGACAGGTATTTTCTCGATAACGTGGCGGGTTGGATTCTGGAATTGGATCGCGGCGCGGGCATTCCGTGGAAAGGAAATTACACGAGTTGGCTGGAGCAGAAGCAGGAGCGTCTCCGGCGCGAAGAGAAATCTGAAAGCGATCGGCAGAAGACTCTGCAGCGTGAGCTGGAATGGATTCGCATGTCGCCGAAAGCGCGCCACGCCAAAGGACAAGCGCGCGTGACTGCATATGAAAACCTGCTGCGTCAGGAATCAGAAAAGCGCCGCGATGATTTGGAAATTCCAATTCCGCCAGGGCCGCGCCTGGGCGATGTGGTGATCGAGGCCGATAAAGTTAACAAGGCTTACGGTGACAATCTTTTGGTTGAAGATATGACGTTTGCGCTGCCGCCGGGCGGTATCGTCGGTGTGATTGGTCCGAACGGAGCAGGGAAGACAACTCTCTTCCGCATGATCACTAAGCAGGAGAAGGCGGACAGCGGGAAGATCCGCATTGGCGAGACAGTGCAGTTGGCTTATGTCGATCAAAGCCGCACGCTCGACGGAGATAAATCTATCTGGGAAGAAATTTCCGGCGGCGCGGATGTGCTGAAACTGGGAAACCGTGAAGTGAATTCGCGCGCTTACGTGGGTCGCTTTAATTTCTCCGGCTCCGATCAGCAAAAGAAGGTCAGCATGCTATCTGGCGGCGAACGGAATCGAGTTCATCTGGCGAAGATGCTGAAAGAAGGCGCGAACGTTTTGTTGCTTGATGAGCCGACTAACGATCTCGATGTAAACACGCTGCGGGCTTTGGAAGAGGCTTTGGAAAACTTTGCCGGATGTGCGGTGGTAATATCGCACGATAGATGGTTTTTGGACCGTATCGCTACGCACATGCTGGCCTTCGAAGGCGACAGCAAAGTCGTCTGGTTCGAAGGGAATTATTCGGACTATGAAGAAGATCGAAAGGCGCGTCTGGGAGCGGAAGCCGAGATACCGCACCGGATTAAGTATCGGCAGTTGACTCGCGGGTGACATTTGGAGTGCGGTCCCGAGACCCGTCGGGATCGCCGCTTTCAAAAAGCGCTGACAAGTCAGCGCACTCCATATAAGGCTTGCCTAAGAGTTTGCTTCATCTTTGGCCATCTGATCATTTATCGATTTTAATGCGCGCTCGAGCATCGTGCGGTGTGCCGGGTTTGTGGCCCCATTCAGTTGCGTCATGATGCGCGAACGTGAAACTCTGAGCGATTCAAACTGCGAGCTGCGCATGCGCTCCTCGAGGGTGGAGGTCCCCCGCAGCGCCCGAGCATCCGCTACTGCGTGCTGTCTTTCGAATGCCTCTTCCATTTGCCCGGCCAAGGCGTCGCCATCCCATCCCATACTTTTCACCTCGTTGAATTAATGTCTGTATGGTAACACTCATTTCGTGATCGCACACTGTGGTGCTGCGAGCGCAGCTTTTTGCTGAGTGGATCGTCGACTCACGGTAAAAACATACTTGAGTGATCAACCGAACTTTCGTGTCTTTCGTGATTCCCGTACGTGTGATTTTCGCGGTTCATCTGCAAAGCACACCACGAAAAATCACCAATCCAGGACTAATCGATACGAAGAATCAAAAGGATTTTCGAGGCTCCGCGTGAATCTTCAGCCTTTGCTTTCGACTGCATCGCAGGGCACAAAAACCAAGACAAATTGCCTCGACTTGAGTATGATGTGCCCGCCTTCGCCCTCGGAAAGTTATGAAGGTCTCGTCTCACGCACTAATCCTTCCAGCGCTCGTTTTCAGCGTCGCTTGTCTCTCGCAGCGCGCAAACTCGCAGACCAAGACTGAAAGCAAAACTGACACTGCGACGGTCTCAGGCAAAGTGACCATCAAAGGCAAAGCCGCCGCCGGCATCGTCGTTGGCATGCGGCCGAGCCGGCCGGACCAGTACGCGTCAACCTACAAAGCCAAGACTAATCAGGAAGGCATCTATCGCATCACCAACGTGGCGAGCGGCAGTTACCTGGTAATGCCGGTCGCACCTGCATTGGTGATGACAGATTCCCTAAACAATCCACAAGGACAATCGGTGATCGTCAACGAAAATGAAAACGCCGACGGGATCAATTTCGAGCTGGCGCCCGGCGGGGTGATCACCGGAAAAGTGTCCGACAGCGAGGGCCATCCGCTGATTGAAGAGCGGGTCTCACTGGCCCCGGCAGATCAACGCGATCAGCGCGGGCCGTTTTTCAATAACTCAATGACGACTGACGATCGCGGGATGTATCGCATCTTCGGAGTACCGGCCGGGCACTATAAAGTTTCTGTCGGAGACCCGCGCTTTGGCGGAAGTAACCGGCGGCAGGTGGCGGTGCAGACTTTCTATCCCGATGTCACTGACGTTGCGAAGGCGGGTATCGTCAACCTCGAAGAGGGATCAGAAGCAAATAAAATAGACATCACTGTCGGCGAAGCACCGCAGGGTTATGCCGTCACGGGTCGAGTTGTCGATGAAGAAAGCGGCGCGCCCGTCGCGAAACTCTTCATACTATTGATGAGGATTGAAACTATCGACGCCAGTCACACGCACAATTCCACCGAATATCTCGACTCGCAGACCGATGCGCAAGGGCAGTTCCGGCTGCCGAACATTCGCCCCGGGAAATATGAACTGACGATTTATCCGCCTGACGATTCGGACGTCCGCGCTGAGGCGCCGGTGAAGTTCGACGTGATGGATCAGGACGTGAGCGGCCTGGTCGTCAAAACGACGAAAGGCGCGACCATCACGGGCACGGTCGTCTTTGAAGGCGGTAAGAACAATCCCGCGCAACCGCCTCCGCCAATGTGGATCATGGTTTACACGCGCAACGAAAATAATAATACGGGTACGAGTTCAAACAGATCGGTTCGCCTCAAGCTGGATGGGACCTTCTTTGCCGGCGGACTCGCAGCGGGTATTGCGAATCTCGATATCCAGGCAATGGGCAACACCAACGGATATTCCCTGGCGCGAATCGAACACGACGGCGTCGTACAACCGAACGGAATTCAGATTCAGAACGGCGAACACGTGAGCGGTGTGCGGCTCGTGATGACTTTTAGCAACGGAAGCATCCGCGGCGTCGTACGGATCGAAAACGGAACGTTGCCGCCGACCACGCGGATGTTTATTCAGATTATGAAAGCGGGTGAGCAGACGCCATTCCGCGGTGCCGAGGTCGACGCGCGCGGCCATTTTCTAGTTGAAGCCTTACCCGCCGGAAGTTATGAGTTGCGCATAATGGCCTTTGGCCCGGAATTGCAACAGCAGCGCCGCCTTCCGCCGATATCCGCAAAGCAGATCGTGATTGTCAACGAAAGTGGCGCCACAGACGTGACGCTGATACTGGATCTAA
>DASWQK010000114.1:0-2283 GCA_036403735.1 Pyrinomonadaceae bacterium | reverse complement strand
CGGACGCAAACTAACAGTTTGCGCTACATGATTCACAGATTGCGGCGCATCGATTCCAATCCACCCTGAATCGTTTCAATCGAAGTTGAAAACGAAAACCGCACGTGACCTTCGCCATGTGGCCCAAAGACGACGCCCGGCACCGTGGCGACCTGCGCTTTGTCCAGCAGGATCTCCGCTGCTTTACGACTGTCGCTATTGATGCTCGTCACGTCGGGAAACGCATAGAAGGCTCCGGCTGGTGGCGCGCAGGTAAATCCAAGCGCATTCAATCCGGTCACCAGCAAGTCCCGCCGCTCGCGATACGCCGCGCGCGACGTTTCGAGAAAATCTGATTCAGTGGTGAGTGCGGCAAGTGCGGCCCATTGGGTTGGAGTCGAGACTCCATTTGAAGAGTAAAGGGTTGATTTCGCTAAGCCAGCCATCCATGGTTGAGTCGCCACGGCATAACCTATTCGCCAACCAGTCATCGCGTATGACTTCGACAGAGTGAAAGTTGTGATCGTTCGTTCGAACATTCCCGGCAGGGATGCTATCGATATCTGCTCGCCTTCATAGACGATGTCTTCGTAGGCTTCATCTGCGACGACCACCAAATCTCGATCAATCGCTAAGCTGGCAACTTCTTTTGACTCTTCGCGCGTAAATACCACGCCGGAAGGGTTCGTCGGCGTGTTGAAGTAAATCGCGCGCGTGTTTGCGGTGACGTAACGTTCGAGAGTCGCACGGACTCCTTCGGCGCGAGCTTCATCAGTCGGGACCAGGACCAGACGTCCACCGCAATGCGCGACGAGATCTTTGATGGGCGTCCAATAAGGAGAAAAGATCAGGACGTCGTCGCCGGGATCAATTGTGGATTGAAAAGCTCCGAAGAGACCCTGCATGCCGCCGTTGACGACGATCACATTCTCTTCCTTTGCGTCGATGTTGTTTCGCGTGCGTAGTTTGTCGGCAATCGCTCGTCGCAGTTCGGGAATCCCTGAGGATGGCGCGTAGCGCGTTTTGTTCTCTTGCAGCGCAGCCGTGACCGCCTGTTTTACGTAGTCGGGCGTGGGCCTATACGGTTCGCCGCCTTCAAATTGGTAAACTGCGGCGCCTTTCGCGCGCAGCTCCATCACCCGATTACGAATCTGGACAATATCGGAAAAGCCAACTTCGTCTAAGCGCTTGGCCAGACGAAATGAAGCCGGGGCAGTTGCTGACAAGTTGATGCGGCCTCCTGGACTGAAGAGAGTTGATCGGAAGAAGCGGGATTATAGCTTGCGCCGGAGCAGGCAGTCTATTTGCGCATCGCACTTTCAGAACAAACAAGCGCGCCGGAAAAAGAAACGATCGGCGGGTCTTCCGGAACTGGAGCCACGCCGATCCTGTAGTCGTGTCAGCCGAGATCAGCCTAACGTTTTTGTTGATTCTCGATCGCAATGCTGACGCGGGCGATTTTTGCCGGCGCCGCAACTTTTGGTTGCGAGCGCTTTCCGTTAATCAGAATGCCGCTTGGCACAATCGTGACTTCCAACTTGTCGGCATTTGTCCGCAGGGCATTTGCAATGACCCGGTTGAGTGAGAATTCAAACTCCGCTGGTTTGAAATCGTGGCCCATCTTCGTACGAACCCCGGTGGAGAACAGCGCCATGGTTCCCAGGAAGTAGGGACTCTCCGGGTCCGGCTCTTTGCCGGACGGCAAGCCGGCATAAACTTCCCAGACGACGCCCGGTTGCCGCTCGGCTTCTACATCGTCGAACTTAAGCACCAGGGTCTGCGTGTTACTTTGCGCTGCGCTTAACATTCGCTGTCTCAATGCTTTTATCTCGATAGGAATCGAGACGCGCTCGGGACCGCATATGACCGGCGGCCCCGGCCAGCGAACCAATTCAACTAATTGAAGTACCCAGGGTGGAAAGAATATCCGCCGGCAAGTTTCAGTGACTTCTGCCGGCTCGCCCTCATAATTATAGTTGAGTTGCGCCGCCGCGTTTAGCACATCGCAGCCCTTCATCGTTACCTGGGTTTTGTTTTCATCGAAGAAAGTAAATAGCGTGTTCTTCCATGCGTTGTCGCTAAGCGGATCGCTGCGCCCGCCGCCCTGTGCCTTCCACAGATTCCAGAGTCGATCCATGTTGGCGTGGTGCACATAAAAGACCGGGTCCTGCGCAGCCGCTTGAATATCACCCATCCACCCGCTCGCGCCGCCGATGTCGATGTGCACGTTGTCGTGCGGATTACTTTCAAGCGAACTGCTGCCACCGGGATAAAAACTTACCTGGGCCATTCCGGCGCTGGTGT
>DASWQK010000113.1:0-3087 GCA_036403735.1 Pyrinomonadaceae bacterium | reverse complement strand
CTGGCGAAACTCAACTCAGTGAGTCAAGCGGGCGAAGACATGCGCGACGATACGCAAGCACAAGCGCGCGCAAGTCGAGCGGAGATGATCAGAGCGTTCATCGAATCGACTGAGTACCGTCAACGGTTCGGCGGCAGTCCAAGTGGAAATCAATTTGCACAGGATGATGGCGGCGAGGTCGCTCGGTTCTTGAAAGGGATTGTTAGATTCGCATTCTTCGGCGACGCGGGATAAGAATCGAACTGACTGGAGCGCAACCGTCCCGGTTGCACGTCGCTTATCACAGTCCATGCAACCGGGACGGTTGCGCTCCAGTCGGGCTCAATGTGACTTGCCGCTCTTTCCCGCTTCACGGCAGTGGGTTTCTGATATCAGGGGTGAGTGCCACAACGTGCCGTCCTCATAGACGACACAGTTGAATTCAACCCGCTCGTCGACTGGTGGGCCATTCTTCTTTTTGAGAGTGTCAGTGCCGTCGGGACCTGTCGGCGGAAAACGCTTCCGGCCGACCACCGTCTTTTTTTGAGCAGCCGGGATTTTTTCGAAGGTAACAAATTCCTCACGGTCTAATTCCTGTTTACTAACTTGATCAGTCAGCACGTACACCCAGTTGAACCAGGTTACCTTCTTAGGTGAATCATTTCTCATGTCCAGCCAATATTCATAAACGTATATCGTGGGCGTGGCCCCCGTTGGCATGATCCCCGTACTTTGACTCAAGTTAGGATCGGTAGCCGATACCTTGACGTCGTGGTCCTCCCGGTGGCGCTCACGCTTCACCTTAAGAACGACCAGGCCTGACGGCGAGTCTTGTGGCTCCGGCGTTTGCTGCGCCGCACATAGGCCGGCACAAATGAGAATTACCACGATTATCCCGGGTAATCTCAACAGCAAAACTCGACGTGTTACCTGCGCACCTAACATAGTTGGCGAGCAATCTAACTCCTCAAGACGTTACAAGCAAGGAATCTATTCTTTAATCGAGAACGTAGCGCGGTTGTCCGCTTAGCTCCGTAGGGCCGGATGTTCATAGTAACTGCCGATTCGAAGACCCTAGCTCCGGAGAGGCGAAATGTGGCTCACCCGATAATAATATTTCACTCCTCCGGAGCTTGCCCGTCATGTTGGGCTTCTTGTCTATAAACATTTCGCCCCTACGGGACCAAGGCCACTCTCATGTAAGCTATTTTTGTTACCATCTACCAGAGCAACACACAACGGAGCGCCATCCTTTTCCTCCGGCGCCTCTTTAACTTTTCTCAATTTCCTTTTATCTTCGCCGTATGCCACGCGTCGCTGTCATACCCAAACCAAATTCTCCGATCGAGATTCGCGAAGTCGCAGAGCCCGAACTTGAACAGGATTCTGCGCTGTTAGAAGTAGAACTCTCGGAAGTCTGTGGCACGGACGTTTACCTGCAGCAGGGGCGCTTGCAAGGCGTTTCCTATCCGCTGGTTCCGGGTCACGTGTCCGTCGGTCGCTTAAGCAAGATTCGCGGAAATTTATTAGACGTCGAGGGGCACGCGTTTCGTGAAGGCGATCGCGTGACCTTTCTCGATGTGCATCGCACTTGCAATGCCTGCTGGCATTGTTTGGTCGCCAAAGCGACGACGCGTTGTCCGCAGCGAAAAGTTTACGGCATCACTTACGGGCTCGATGACGGATTGTGTGGCGGTTGGGCGGATCAGGTTTACTTGAAGCCGGGCACGCTCTGTATTCGTCTGGACGCCGATGCGGAAACTTTCATGGCCGGAGGTTGCGGTCTGCCGACCGCGCTGCACGCGGTCGAGCGCGGCGAGGTTGCGATTGGCGATACAGTTTTGGTTTTGGGCTCGGGACCCGTGGGCATCAACGCGATTATCCTCTCGCTGATGCGCGGCGCGTTGAAAGTCCTTTGCATTGGCGCGCCGGATCATCGTCTGGAAGTCGCTGCCGCAATCGGAGCATCAGACACTCTCAATTTTGAAAAGCATGACGAGCAGGACCGACTGGAATGGATTCTGGAAAGAACCAACGGCCGCGGCGCCGATGTTTGCGTAGAAGCGACAGGCGCGCCCGAGGCAGTCGTGCAGGCAATGCGATACACCCGCGATGCCGGCCGCGTAGTGATCGTGGGCCAATACACTGATCATGGCCCGGTGTCGTCAGCAGCCGCGTTCAATCCGCATCTCGATCTGAATGAGAAACATCTGGACGTGCGTGGTTGCTGGGGCTCAGACTTTTCGCACTTCTATCGCGGCGTGCAAATCATTTCCGATCCAGTTCGATCAGCGCCGTGGGCCAAGTTGAAAACAAAATTATCTCGCTACAGTCTGAACGATGCGAACAAGGCGTTAGCGGATGTGGCTGAGGGGCGAGTGCTGAAGGCACTGATCGATCCCAGACTTTAATTGACCGAACGGTGGTTGTTCGTTCTTATGACGTGTCGTTGTTCAACTTGCGGTGAGGTCCATGATGACCTGCCTGGTATGGGCCTGGATTATCCGGATTATTACTTCAGCGTACCGGAGGAAGAACGGGACAGTCGCATTGAACTCACTTCGGACACGTGCATCATTAACAACGAGGATTTCTTCATTCGCGGTGTTATTGAATTACCGGTTAACGATTATCCGCAGGTGTTTGGGCTCGGCGTATGGGTGTCGCAAAAGAAAGAGAACTTTTGTACCTATCTCCAAAACTTCGATTCAGACAAAATTGGCCCCTTCTTCGGCTGGCTATCTAACAGCATCGCCTATTACTCCGAAGACACGCTCTCGCTGCAAACAATGGCACATTTCAGGAGCGGCGGACTTCGCCCCTGGATCGAACTGGACTCAACTGACCATCCGTTGGCGATTGATCAAAGAGATGGCATCAGTTTGGCGAAAGCGTGGGAGATCGTTCACTTCTACAATATTTTAGATTCACACCCGCGCTGCGGTCATTTACTTACCGCAACTTTCGTTTTGCCACTACCGGTATCCAGATCCACCGGAGGCGGATAGCCTTTCCCTTTGAGGGCCGCAATTTCAATTACGATCTCTTTCTGATTGTTGGCAGCGCGGGTCTGCTTCTTCGTCGCGCTCGATTTCCTGCCGAGCATCG
>DASWQK010000112.1:0-2063 GCA_036403735.1 Pyrinomonadaceae bacterium | reverse complement strand
AAATTAACCACGAAGGACACAGAGGAAAACCTGATTATAAAAAGCAGATTCAAACTGCATTTGGCCTTAATTGTTCAAGTCTTCTCTGTGTCCTCTGTGGTGAAGCCCATCAGGCCCTGACATTCACCACAATCGCTTCTGTAATTCATTAAATCGTTCGACCACTTCTTCCTGGATCAGATGTTGTCCCTCAGACACAATCGGCTTGCCGCCTACGACAACCTCCTGCACAGCTGCGCGCGACAAAGAAAAAACGATCGCCGGCAAGAGATCGTCTCGCGAGGCGCCGGCAATCGATGGATCATCGAGATCGACAGTAAAGAAATCCGCTGGTCGTCCAGCCTCGAGCGCACCACCTGGCGCTCCCGTGCTGCGCGCGCCGTTGACCGTCGCGCAATCAAATAATAACTGCGCTTCATCGCCCGAGTTGCCCTCGCTCACGCTCGGGCTTCTGACACTGAGCACCGCTCGCTCGAGCTTCTGCAAACGCAAGTGATATTCAAGTTCGCGCGCGTCCTCTAACAGATCGATTTGCGCGTGACTGTCTGTTCCCAGGCAAATCGGCACCTCATGCTTCAGGTATTCGTCTGCCGGCACGACTCCATCGCCAAGATTTCGCTCAGTTGTTGGACAGGCGCACACCATCGCTCGCGTCTCGGCGAATGAGCGAACGGCTTTAGGCGTCACATGAATCGCATGCACGGCCGTAAATCGCTCACTCAGCAGCCCTTCAGTTTGCAGCAGCGCGACCGGAGTCCGGCCGTGTTCTTCTATACAAGCAGAAACCTCGGCAGGTTGCTCGGCCACGTGCATGTGAGTTTTCAAATCGTGTTGGTTTGCATACGCGATGACTTCTTTCAAGTAATTCAAAGGAACAGCGCGCGAACTGTGAGGCGCGACGCCGATCCAGGCAGTGTCAGAAGCCCGACCGTGAGGGAGGGCGGGATGGGTTAAGTTGCCCTCCCTGACGGTCGGGCTTCTGACATCCGTTGCCAGTGATTCCAGATTCTTCAAATAGATTTGCGGGTCGCTTTCAATGAATCGCACCTGCTGCGGATTCGCTTCCGTTTGAAAACCAGAACGTGCGTAGGCGACGCGCAATAACGCGATGCGCAAGCCGACATCTCCGGCCGCGCGCAGGACTTCTTTCGCCAGCAGATTCGGATCGTCATAAGAGCTTCCGTCCGGCGCGTGGTGAAGGTAGTGGAATTCTCCGACAGCAGTAATGCCGCTCAACGCCATTTCCAGAAAGGCCATCCGCGAAGCGTCATAGATGTCGTCAGGAGTCAGACGCATGGCTGCTGAGTACATCTTTTCGCGCCACGTCCAGAAACTGTCTACGTTGTTTTGACTGCCCGAACCGGCGGGCGGTAGCCCGCCTCTAAACGAACTCGGATGACTGCGATATTCAGTCCGTCCTCTGATTACCCGCTGAAAGGCGTGCGAGTGAGCGTTGACCAGGCCCGGCAGCAACGCGCGTCGCGGCAAATTTATTTTCTTTTCGTCAGTCAATTCACTCGCATCGACGATCGTCACGATTGTTCCGGCAGGGTCGCACACCAGTGCCTGGTTCGCTTCAAAGCTGTCGTGAAGATAGACGAGGTCGGGCAGCCACGCGATCATCGAGTCTGGTTTGGTTTCGGTGGTCACTATCGGTTGAGATTCAGAAGCCGAACGACGAACGAAGGTTGCGGCGGCGCAGGAATCGCAGCAGCGGCCTCAGTTGATTTTGTGCGACGGCGAAGCAGCTCAAGTTTAAGGCTTTCTTCGCCACGGTTCATGGTCCAGCTGTGGTTCGATCGAAAAATCGGTTTGAGTAAGAATGAAAGCTTTTCAATAATCGGTTTGTTCGCCTTGATGGTCCAGTCATAAGTGATCAGGACAAACGGTCCGTCCTGTCTAAAAGTCCAAATACCCTTTCCCTCGAGATCACCGGTCGCATCCATGGTGAACCCGTGCGGATAACGTGATTCGATTGTCCGGAAATTGATCCGCAGCGTATAAGGCAACCAACCCCCGGCGCGCAGGCTGATCAATTTGCCGATGCCGCCTGCGCCGCTGGG
>DASWQK010000111.1:0-6199 GCA_036403735.1 Pyrinomonadaceae bacterium | reverse complement strand
TCAACCCCACTCTACAAACGGCTGTTGAAAGACGGTCGATTGATCCGGCCCAAACACTGGTTAAAGTTTGAGCGATACTCGATGGCCCACAGGCCGCTGAAGATGACTATTGATGAAACCCATCAAGAGCTTCATCATGCTTGGGCAGCTTCGTACAGCCCCGAGCGGAATGCTGAGGTGATTCAATCGATGAGTCATAAGGCGCTGGGACCTCGGATCTTTCACTTCATTACGAGACTCGTGTTCCGCGCCATCTATTTCCCACAGACAACCAGACGGGCCTGGATGAAAGTGGTCTGGCAAAATCGACGCACGATCTCCGGCTTCGTTAAGGAAGGGCTTGGCATGATGTTAAGTCCAAAGAAAACAACAAGTAGAGACAGGATTGAAAATTCACCCGGAGCAGTCAACGCAAAGAAGGCCGACGACCATGTCAATCGGCCTTCCATTGTAAGCGCGCGTCGAATACTCGATTGAGTTTGGAAAGCGAAGCAACAATCAGGGCCCAGCTATCCGAGCAATCGATCAAACTCGTCTTTCACCACCCGGTAACATTCGCAAACCGTGTCTTCGAGTTTTTGGCGGTCGAGGATCTGAATATGACCGCGCACGTAACTGATCGCTCCCGCATCTTGCAGGCGGCCGGCCGCCACCGTGACGCCTTCGCGGCGAACGCCCAACATATCGGCAATCAGTTCCTGAGTCATGATCAGTTCGTCTACCTTAAGCCGGTCGTGACTTAACAGGAGCCAGCGGCAAAGTTGTTGCTCCACTGAATGCAGACGGTTGCAGACGGCCGTCTGGGATATCTGAGTGATTAACGCCTGGGTATAGCGCAGCAACAATTGTTGAAATTTGCCGCCGCGCGCGAATTCATCTTGCAAGACCTTGGCTTTCATTTTCAGCGCGCTGCCGGCACTTTGTACGACGCCTCGATTAGGCATGGTGCCGCCGCCCATGAAGAGCGCAATCCCGACTACACCATCATTACCCGTCAATCCCATCTCAGCGCTGGTGCCGTTTTCCATTGTGTAGAGCAAAGACACGATTGAGTTCGTAGGGAAGAAGACATAGTCCAACTGTCCGCCAAATTCGTAGACAACTTCGCCCAAAGAAAATTCTACCGGCTGCAGATATGGATGCAGCCGTTCATACTCATCAACCGGAAGCGCCCCAAGCAGGCGGTTTTCAACTGGCTCATTCAATGTGGCAAATGTGGTCATGATCTCGGCGTGGGGGCGAAATCTCAGTTCAGAAGGTTTGCATATCAAAGACGATCGGAATTCTATCCGATTGAGGAATCGGCTTCCAAACTCACGATCCAATTCGCCCTTATCGCAGACGAACTCTTATGCATGGGTGTGGATCTTTGGATCGCGCGATCAGGGACATTCGCTCTCACGATCTCCCGGAAAACTTACATTAACTCACCGATTTGGTTTCCCTATCCAGCGCCAGCCGCGCTTCCTGATCAAGTATCTCAACGGCCTTGGCAAACATCGCCTCCGCCTCATCGCGACTGTTGCCTACAGCAGTAAGTCCGGTGCGTCCATGCTCGCCAAGCGCGCTCATCATGTGAAAGACGACGCCCGTCTGTCGCGTTTGATCGAAATGAATGTTGTGACGCGCGACGATGTCGAACAGGTAGTCGGGCGTGAATGCGCGATAAAGCGGCGAGTCCTGATGATCGCTGGCCACGAAACATTTCTGCTGGCCCAGCGCCGTCGTGAAGACTCCTTTGTCAGCGTCATAAGCGCCGTCCGTGAGAAACTGCAGAGTCAAAAACGGATGCGTCGTTCCGCCTTTTCGCAGATTGATCTCGATCGCATAAGACTTCCATTCCCCACTGGGTTCACGCACTGTGACAAAGTCGATCGCGAACCGGCCCACCACACCTTCACGCGCCAGACGTGCACCGACCTTTGCGGCTTCGCGCATGATGGAAGAACCGTAGCCCGCGTCGGCAGGAAAACGGCATCCGAGATAGGTCTGGCCCGACGCCCCGCCCAAAACCTGATCGTGAGTGGAAAGCCTTTCGACGGCGCCCAACGGCGTCACGCGCAACTGAGCACTGGGACTGCGAAATTCTTCACCGATAATTCTCTCTTCGACGATGCCGCCCCGGTCATTCAGTTTCTTCACATACGATTCGTAAGTGACGCCGGGCAACTCGAACTTCATCGACTGCAGCCGGTCGAATATAAGATCGCGTTCGGAGGTCCCGGGAATAGTGAGCCCCTCCAGATTAACCAGCGCGTTCCCTTCACCGGAAACGCCTTCATTGAGTTTGACTAGAACTTGCCGCAACTCAGGCTCTTGCCTGCGCATGTCAGAAATCGCCGTCACGACCTCATCGATGCTGGAAAGATTTTCGACGCCCAGCGGGTAAGGCACGCCTTCTTCAGCAAAGATGCGGCGGCTGCCGCTCTTGGTTCCCAGCGGAAAGAACTTCGGATCAGCACCATACATGGGAATGCCAAGTCGGATGGCGAGATCGCGCTCCAGCGTCGTCGTGTTGTAAGGCACGAGATGCGCTCGATCGACATCAATTATTAGTGATCGTATGTGTTCAATTAACCGCGGGCGCTCCAACAGTTTGATACTCAATGGTCGAGTCGACGCGTCAAACGGCGAAATCAAAAATAGACGCTTGCGCGCGTGGCTGGAAATGACCCCCGGCAAAAGATCGAGATAGTAGTCGATGATGTTTGGCTGGATCATTTGCGAGGTCACATAGACCAGACGCGCGCGCGGTTGCCGCAACAACAGAAGCAGAAAGAGAAAGCGCTCTTCGTAAGCCTGCAACTCCGAACTCGAACATTCGAAATCGATCGTTAACGAGGGCACGACGACGATCGTCTGCTCGTCCTGATTGAACGTCTGGATCGATTGCCACAGTGGTACCAGCTTTTTCTGCAAGCGATCGAATTCGGCCTCGGCTTCTGCTGAAGTCAGGCCGAGCGCGGGTGTTGGAAGTTCGTGATTCATTATTAAGTTTTGTGAAACCCTTTCAGATTAATTGTGCTCGAAATCTGTCTCAGCGTCTTTGTGGCCTGGTATTTGTAACCGTCTTCAGACGGCTTGCCCGAAGGGTTCATTAGACCAGCGTTTTAGCGCTGGGGTCAGGCGGAACCCGCCAAACATTAGCGCGCTTCAGCGTGCTTTCATCAACCAGCCTCAGCATGACGGCTAAAGCCTTAGACGTAAGCCCGTTAAAACGGGCTCTGGAATTTCGGTATGCTATCAACCCCGGGCGTAAAACACCGGTCTAACAACCCGAGGGGAAGCCGCGTTAACGCGGCTAAAGGACAAACGGTTTCTGCTCTCGAATCTCATGTCCGCTTCAATGGTGTGGAAAGTCCTTTTGCTTCAGCCAACCTTCTCAAGAACGTGCGTGTGATGTAGCATGGCCGCATGCGCGCGTTATTATCGCTGATGTTTCTCACGCTTGCTCTGCCAGGATGCCAGCTCGCAAAGTCGGAACCACATACGGTTGACGTGGCCACTTTGATCCCGCCGACTACGAAGCCCAACTTTGATACCGAGATCAAGCCAATCTTTCAAGCCCGCTGCCAGCCGTGCCATTTCCAGGGTGGAAAAGTCTACGACAAAATGCCTTTCGACAAAGCCGAGACCATCATCCGACTTGGCACCAAACTGTTCACCCGCATCAAGGATGAAAAAGAACGACGCTTGATTCGCGAGTTTCTTGATCAGCCTTGAGCTCCCAAGGTGAGGTCAGTGCTCATCGAGTCAGCGAATAATTTCTCATTCACACCTCGCTTATGAAGCGAGGTGTAACACTAGAGCGTACTCCTGGTAGCCGTTTTAACGGCTTTCGAATTGGAAACCGTTGAAACGGTTGCCAATATTAGGGGCCGTTAGCACACCTCGCTGAAGGAAGCGAGGTGTGAATAAGAGTTTCTCGATCAGTCTTGCGCTCCCGGTACTGACTTCATCTTAACCGCCATCAACACCAGCACGACGAACGGCACCGTATTATAAAGTGGCGACATCCAATTCAAATGTCCGCTCAGATAATCGACCCAGTGAATTGCTGCCAGCAGAAAGGCAAAGACGATCAGGAAATAATGCACGGCCGCTCTGCGCTCATAGTTGAAGATGCACCACACGAACATGCAGCCGATAAACACCGCCATGGCCGCTTGCTCTCGCAGGATGTGCGACAAGGGAAACGATTGCGCAGACTCAGGAACCATGAACGTCGGGAAGAACAGATTTGTGATCCCATAGACGATCGAAATAGCTCCAAACAATCCATAGATGATTGAATTAACCCTTTTCATCGCGCCTGGTTTCTAGTTCCACAGATTACCCACCTGCTACCGCAGGTGGTACTGACATCACAGCTACGTCGCGGCTTTCAAGCCTACTGCCTTTTGCTTACTGTCTTACTTCCCCGTCACTTCATACTCCGGCTTTGCCACTCCCATCAGCCACTTATCAAACCAGCCGACGATGTGCTCCAGCCGCTCGATGCGATGCCATGGTTGACCTGAGCGCGACAGCTCGTGCGTCTCACCGGGGAAGCGCACCATCACGGTCGGGATCTTCTTATATTTAAGGGCGCGAAACATCTCTTCACCGCCCGAATAGGTCGGCGTGCGCCAGTCAGCTTCACCGAGGATGAACATCATCGGTGTCTTCACGTTATTGATGTAAGTGATCGGTGAACGTGCTTTGAAATCTTCAGGGTCATCGAACGGCGCGGCCTTGAACCACGTCGCCTGAAATAGAGTGAAGTCCGCCGTGTACCACCAGTCGGCCCAGCTGGCGATGTCGCGTTGCGCGACTGCGGCCGCGAATCGCGTCGTGTGACCTACCGTCCAATCGGTTAATAGACCGCCGCCGCTGCCGCCGGTCACACCCATCTTCTTTTCATCTATGTAGCCGCGCTTCAGGAGTTCATCGACACCGATCATCAAATCCTTATAGTCGTCGCCGGGATAATGATACTGAATGATGTTTCCAAAGTCCTGACCATAAGTCGTGCTGCCGCGCGGATTTGGATAAAGCACTACGTAGCCCTTCGCGGCCATCCATTGAAACTCGTGATCGAACACCCATCCGTAAGCCGCGTGCGGCCCGCCGTGTATGTTGAGGATGAGCGGATATTTTTTATTAGCATCAAAATTGGGCGGCTTCTGAATCCAGGCGTGAATTTTCTTGCCATCAAAGCTCGTGTACCACATCTCTTCCGGCTCAGTGAGATTCAATTTCGAAAACAACTCATCGTTGATGTGAGTCAACTGCTTGCGTTGCCCAGTGGATTTATCAAACCAATAAAGATCGCCGATTCTGGTGGGCGTCGAGATGAGCAGCGCGAATTTCGACCCGTCGGGCGTTGCGCGAAAACTGATGATGGCTTCGTTGCTCGAAGTCACATCAGTCTCTTTGGCGGTCGCGACGTTGAACGAACCGAGCATCGCCTTCCCTTGCTTGCCAACCAGCGCCACGATGCTCTTTCCATCAGCTGACCAAACCGGTGGAAACCCTCCGCCGCCGCGCGGCGCGGTGTTGTCACCACCGACGCCACCGCCGAGATCGAAATCAAAATCGAGGGTGAGACTTTGGGGCTTTGCGTCCGGAGTCAGATCCATCACCCAAAGATCCGGCTCAGTGAACGAACGCACCGGCTTGTTCGTAGATGCGTAGAAAGCGATTTGCTTGCCGTTGGGACTCAACACGAACCCGCCTGTTCCCATATCGATCGAAGTCAGCTTTGTTGGCTGCCCGCCCGAAACCGGAATCCAATAAATATCTGTCATGCCCAGTTCGTAATAGGGCTCGTCCCGATGATCGGACGTGAAATAGATCCGCGAACTGTCTTTAGCCCAGGTGACATTGCCCTCAGAGTAACGTCCGCTGGTCAGTTGTTTCGGCGTCACCTTTTCATCGCCAGTGTGCGGCGCGGTGACGACCCAGATGTGTCCCGGATGTTTGAAATCGAGATAGCCGGAATCATTCGAGCGATACACCGCGCGAGTGATCACCCGCACATCGCTTTCGCGCTCAGGACTGGCAGCCGGGCTCGGACTCGCCGAAGGTTGCGGACTTGGTAGCGGCGCTGCCTTGGCAATCTCTTCCGCGGTCGCACCGTTGCCGAACGAGATCATTTTGCCGTCAGGCGACCATTGCGGTCCGCCGGCTCCACGCGGCAAAGAAGTAAACTGAAAAG
>DASWQK010000110.1:0-8357 GCA_036403735.1 Pyrinomonadaceae bacterium | reverse complement strand
CCGGCAACGATCAAGATCGTCAGAACTGTGAATTCGGTCGCTATCGCTCCCGGTACTGACCTCACTGCCCAATCTGTGGATGACTATTGGACCTTCGCCAAAATCGATTTAGCAATGTCGCTCGCTTCGCCGCGCACGCCTTTCAAAATCCGCGCTGACGCTAAAGCCTTAGGTAGAAAACTCAAGGCCATCTCAGGTTGCGAACGAGCTGAGACGGTGTTCGCCAACAGTTCCAGCACGGCTTTTCCTTGCGTTAACTCGCGCGGCCGCCAGCGCCCGCCGGCTTTGAAGTTTGTCGAAACGACCAGACCAACGCGCAAAGGTTGCGAGCCGATTCCCACGCTCAGTTGTTCCGGCCTTACTCTTTCAACGCGCCCTGATTCCGCCGCACGAATTCTCAGATCGCGCGCGTATGGATGGACGCGGCCGTGCTCATCAATGACCGCGTACTCATCCGAATAATAAGTTGCACCCGCACGAAGTAATTCTGCGACCAGCGTCGATTTGCCGCTGAAGCTCATTCCCGGAATCAGTATTGCTCGTCCTTTGAAGCCGACTACTCCGGCATGCACGAAAACCCGGCGCGGCGCGTACTCCGCGACCGTCAATTGCAGATGTGACTCAAACTGATCGAGAAGATCTTCGAAGCTACGCGTGCGCGCGAACCTGGCGAGATTCCAATAACCCAGATTGAAGCGACGGACCCTTCCGTTCGAATTGTTGGCGAACCCGGCCAGGGAATAAAGATGATTCACCACGCGCACGTCAGCCGACCTGGAGCCCGGTGGCAGACGAGTGAGCACACGCTTGAGAATTGCTTGGTCGTTCACGCGCAGTCCGACGCGAACTCCGTAGGCGCTGAATGACATGCCGTCCGCCCAGCCCAGGCGGTCGAGTTTCGCCATTCAAGTTGAAGGTGTGCGGAAGCGGGGAATGCGCATGGCTCTCAGTGTCAGAAGCCCGACCGTCAGGGGGAGGGCTCGGCAACGATACAGGCCCTCCCTGACGGTCGGGCTTCTGACACTCGGTATTAGAGATTCTCTATCTCAACCGGCTCGACCGGTTCTGCCAGGTCAAATCCAAACACTCGCGAGTAAAAATAGAGTTCGCCGTCGAGCGATCGCTTGATGTTTTCGGCGCGCCTGAAACCGTGCTGCTCTCCTTCGAAGGCGACGTACGCCACGGGCAGACCTTTCTTGCGCAGGGCGTCGACCATCATCTCGGCCTGGTTCGGCGGCACGACCTTGTCTTCCAGGCCCTGAAAGAAAATGACGGGACAGGATAAGCGATCGGTGAAACTAATCGGCGAGCGCTCGACGTAGAGATCGCGACGTTCGGGGTATGGCCCAATGAGGCTGTCCGAGTAGCGGGATTCAAATTTGTGTGTGTCTTTCTCCAGCGCTTCCAGATCGCTGACGCCGAAATAGCTGGCGCCGGCTTTGAAATAATCGCGTAACGTCAGCGCACAGAGTGTGGTGTAACCACCCGCGCTGCCACCGTCGATCATCGATCGATTTGTGTCCGCGTCGCCGCGCGCCGCCAGGAACTTCGCGCCATTCACGCAGTCGTCAACATCGACAATCCCCCAATTGCCGTTCAAGCGCTCGCGATATTCACGGCCATAACCAGTGCTGCCGCCGTAGTTTACATCGAGCACCGCAACCCCGCGACTGGTCCAAAATTGAATCGTGAGCATCAGCGCGGCGATCGTGGCCGATGTTGGTCCACCGTGACTCTTGACGAGCAGGAGAGGCTTTTCGTTCGGCGGTCCGGCGAAATCGCGGCTCCTGGGCGCGTAATAAAATCCGTGCGCGGTCAATCCGTTTTCAGTCGGAAATTCAACGGGCTGGGGCTCTGAAATGTAGCTTGAGTCAAGGTCGATCTTCGTTGCGCGGCGCAGGACGTTTGTCTCGCGCGAAGTCAGATCCATTTCGACGATCGACATTGGTGCGCTCGGAGAGGCGGCGCGAAACAGCGCCCGGCCCGGCGCGGCGTGCACAAAAGAAATCTCGGTGAACGGCGTCTCAACACGATCGAACTGTCTGGTGCGAGTATCGATCGTGCCGAGTTTCCAGATCCCTTTCTCCGCGAACGCGCAGACAATTATTTCCGCTGATGCAAACGCGTACGTCGAAAGACCAAAAACCCATTGCGGTAGCGCGAACTCAGCGCTCATCTCGTGCAAGCATTCCACCCCGCCAGTCGCAGCGCGATAAATGTTCCACCACCCCGTGCGATCGGACACAAAATGCAAGACGCCATCAGGCGACCAGTCGGGCTGGAAGATCGACTCGCGCGCTCCGCCGGCGATTAGTTTGTGATTCTGAATCGATCCGTCTGCAGCGATCTCACCCGTCCACAGCTCGCAACCATCCCAGGGCATGTTCGGATGGTGCCAGCTCAGCCACGCCAGACGCGATCCGTCAGGGCTGACCCGCGGCGAGGAATAAAAGTCATTTCCCGAAATAAGGACAGACTCTGCGTCGCCGTCAAGTGAGATGGAGGCAATAGTATTTTGCGCTTCGCGATCTGCTTGACGATGATCTTCTCGAACGCAAATCAAACGATTGCGGGCGATATCAACAACTGCGTCGGCATAACGCAAGCGATCGTCGCTGCACTCAGTGGTTATTCGCTCCGGTGCTGAACCGGCATTTTGACGATAGACCTGCTGATCAGCAAAGTTGGAAAAGTAGACGACCCCGTCATGCACGACGTAATCACCGCCGCCGTATTCGTGAACGCGGGTTCGGGCATTGAATTCCGCCGGGTTGATATCGGTTGTTGCTCCGTCGGCGGATCGCCGGACGATTACCTGGCGCCCTCGTTCAGACGGACGCATCTCAATCCAATAGATGTCCTCGCCATCCAGGCGCGGCTGGCTTAATCCGATAATCTCTTTGACGATCAGATCGGAGGTTATCGGCGATTTCCACGAGCCGTATGGTGCAATCGTCACTGTCGTATCGGCTTTCTTCGCGAATTGTTTTGAATGCAGAGAGGGCGATTATCGCTAGAAAACTCGAAAGTGCAAAGAAGTCAGAACCGCCTGCGGTAGCGGGCGGTTGATGATTACCTGTGAAGCGACGATAAAACCACCCGCTACCGCAGGTGGTTCTGACAAGAAAAGCAAAGGCGCCGACCTCCCCCAACGTCGGCGCCATTACCCTTCAGTCTCAGTTCTCACAAGGAGAATCAATGAATGAAGAGATACTAAAGGCATCTCGGATATCAAGGGTTGCGAAAATATTGCAATAAACTTGTGAAGACCTTTCTTGTTCTGGCCAGAGATTTCTCGGCGGGAAAAATCGTAGGCAAGTTTCTTTCGTTGACGGAAAGATCAAAGAGGCATAAAAGATCACCTGAAGGAATGCCCCTGCATCAAGTTAGTCTTGAATACCGAGAGGGTCTTATGATCAATGGTGCACACGTAATTATTTACAGCAAAGACGCGGAAGCCGATCGTTCTTTTTTCAAGGATGTGCTCGGCTTTCATCATGTGGATGCGGGCCACGGCTGGCTGATTTTCGCGCTGCCGCCGGCCGAAGTCGCTTGTCATTCTGGTGACGAAAATAATCAGCACGAGCTTTATTTGATGTGCGACGACCTGGTGGCGATGATGTCTGCGCTCGACGCAAAGGGGATTCATTGTTCGGACGTACAAGAGCCGCCGTGGGGGCGACTCACGAAAATCACGCTGCCCGGCGGCGGAACGCTGGGCCTGTATCAACCAAAGCATCCGACGGCAGCCAAACTGAATTCAGTTTGATCGATTAGGAGAAAGCGATGCCAGAAGCGAAGACAGCGTCAACCGGTCCCGAGTTAACCACCCGGTCGATCATCATCGGATTGATCGTCGCACTGATCATAGGCTGCGCTTATCCATACTGCGTTTTGAAATTGGGGTTTGGTCCAAACCTGTCAGTTGTGTCAGCGTTTTTCGGATTCATGGCCCTGGTGCCGCTGGTCTTTGCGTTGCGGCTGACCGACACGAACGCGCGTGAAAACAATATCGTGCAGACGATGGGCACGAGCGCCGGCCAGACTGCTTTCATGGCGGTGTTGCTGGCGGCGTTCGACATGCTGAACGCCAAGGGCGTGCTCAATCCGCCGATCTATCTCAACACTTTGCAGATTTTTTGTTGGCTTTGCAGTGCCAGCTTACTCGGCATTCTATTGGCCGTGCCGATGCGTCGTCATTACATCGACGAAGAAAACCTGACCTATGCCGATGGTTTGGCAGCTGGAGAAACGATCAGAGTCTTGCATGAAGGCCGCGCGTCCGGCCTCTCGCGTGCTCCTCTGGCCGCGCTGGGAATTGGCACGGTTCTGTCGGGCGCGCTGATGCTGGTGACGACGTTTTGGAAATGGGTGCGAGACACCTGGTTTATTCCGGGTCAGCAGGCGATGAATATCGGCTTCAACATCAGCCTGCTGAGTTTCGGATCAGGACTGCTGGTTGGCTTTCGCATCTGTCTGGCGATGGCCATCGGCACGGCGATCAGTTGGTTCATTCTGCCGCGTTATCTGCTGTCGCACGGAATGATTACCGCGCTGACTTATCCGGCAACATTGCGCTGGGTGATGTGGCCGGCAACTGGTTTGATGGTTGCGGGCGGATTGACGTCGCTGGTCCTGAAATGGAATTTGATCGTCAAGACATTTCGCGGTCTGAGGTCGAGCAAGGCGGCGAGCAATGACTTTCCGATGTCGTGGGTCGTGATTGGATCGATCTTTATGGCGGTCGTGATTTGCCTGGTCCAGTACTTCAGCATGGGTATTCCGGTTTATCTCTCGTTCATCGCGATCCTGCTCTCGCTGCCGTTGATGCTGGTCGGCCTGCGCGTGCTGGGAGAAACAAATTGGGGGCCAATCAGTGCGATGTCGAACATGATGCAGGCAGTCTTCGCCTTCATCTCTCCCGGCAACGTGCCGGTGAACATGTCATCGAGCGGACTGACCGGAACGATCGCGGTAACCTCAGAAGCATTGATGCAGGATTTCAAAGCCGGTCAACTGTTGAAATCAAATCCGCGCAACCTGACGATCGCGCAACTTATCGCCGCACCCGTTGGATCGATCGCGACGGCGATTGTTTATCCGGTGTTGCGAAATAAGTTCGGCATCGGCGCGACCGGTTTGTCTTCGCCGATCAGCGTGAAGTGGGCGAGCTTTGCGGAATTGTTAACCAAGGGATTCAGCGCTCTACCACCCGGATGTCTCGTCGGATTGATCATTGGAATTGCGGTTGGAATTTTGCTGACGCTGCTGTCGGAAAAATGGGACTATGTTCCTTCGCCATCCGCGATGGGCATCGGGATGTTGATTACCGCCGCAGTCCTATTGACGTTTATTCTCGGCGGCGTGGCCCAACTAATCTGGGCCAAAGTTTCGCCTGAGACTGAGAAGGCTTATCGCATTCCGCTGGCGTCGGGATTGATCTGCGGCGAAGCGATCATTGCCGTGGTGCTGGCAATAATGGCGGCGTTCGGCGTAAATTTTTGAAGAGTGTCAGAAGCCCGACCGTCAGGGAGGGCAAGACCCATCGCCACTCAACGATCTTGTTATAATAGTTGCCCTTGCTTACGCGCGGGCTTCTGACACCGTTTTGAATCCGCGTCTATCTGTGTAAATCTGTGGCTAACCATGAACTGGCGCGACAACATCCTCACGAGTAGTGACCAGCTTCGCGATCTGCTCTCGCAAACGAAAACGATCGCGGTGCTGGGTATCAAGACTGAAGCGCAAGCTAATCAACCGGCTTTCTATGTTCCCAAATACATGCACGGCGCCGGGTTCAAAATCATTCCCGTGCCTGTCTATTATCCCGACGTCACAGAAATTCTCGGCGAAAAAGTCTATCGAAAACTGGTCGATGTGCCGGGAGAAATCGACATGGTAAATGTCTTTCGACGGCCGCAGGACATCCCGCCGCATCTCGACGACATCCTCGCGAAAAAACCAAAGTCAGTCTGGATGCAGTTAGGAATCACTCATGACGACGTCGCTGAACAACTCGCGAAGGCGGGAATCAAAGTCGTTGCGGATCGATGTCTAATGGTCGATCATCGTCGGCTCATATGATTAAGCCCCGATTTTGTCGATACCGATTCGGGGGCGGGCTCTTTTTCTCGACACGCTCAAATAAACCGTGATACAAGCTCCTGCCACTTCAAATTTGATAATCCGAAACTGATCTGGAAAATGCTGAGGGCCGCTAACGTCGCAAGAGTTCTGGTTGCCGTCTCACTGCTCCGGAATTGTTTCTCCGCCGTTTGCGACAGACGAGGTTTCGTCTCTCGCAAAAGAAGTTTAGTTAGTCGCGCACGAAGCTTCGCTCGTCACAGATGAAGTTTCGTTTGCTACAGTCGAGGATTAGTTTGCTTTGGATGGGGCCTGGTCCGTGACAGACGAGATTCCGTGCGTCGCAGATGACGGTTCTCTTGCGACCGATGAGGATTAGTTTGCTCCATACGGGGTCTAGTCCGTGACAGACGGGGTCTCGTTTGCCTCATACGGGACCTCGTCCGTAACAGACGAGGGTTGTCCCTGGCAGACTAGGTTCCGTTTGTCCCAGACGAAATTCCGTTTGCCCTGGACTAGGTTCCGTTTGTCGCAGAATAGGTTCGGTTTGACCAGGAGAAAACCCCTGCTACCCCTGCAAAACATAAGTTTTGCTGGGATTGTCCTGCCAACCTCCCAAATCCGGGCTGCTTTGACTGATTCCCAAGTCGTCGACGCTCGGGGTCGATTCGGCATCGCTAAAGACTGATAACTAAGACACCACTAAATGCTCTTGACTCAAAAGACAATTCGGCTGGTTAATCTCCCTTGCTCATCGCCCACTCATTTCTTCTACGCTATAATCTCCGCATGAATAAGCGTGCAAAGAAACGTCTGGTCGAAGCTATCAAGAAAGAAAAGTTGGAGCGGGCCAAACCGAGTCAGAACCCAACCCCGACTTCCACCAGAGACTCTAAACAACAATCCGGCTTTCTTCCGCGGCCTGACAAGAAGCGGGGATAGTCTAGGCGCTACCGTAATGAACCTTGATGTGAAGCGGTCTTCGGATGATAATTACGCCGGTCAAAGCATGAAGAACAAGTATCAGGTCGTCCCTCAGCCCGCAACGACAAAGAAGCCCGCGAAAGCGGATATCTCAGACGCCGAATTCCGACGGCGTTTAAAGAACATTTCTGAATGGAGAAAGAAGCGCCTTGTCCAGGGAGGTTGATCATGACCGTAACACTGGAACTTGAACCAGAAGTTGAATCGCTGCTCGAAAAGCGCGCTCGGGCCGAAGGCTGTGATGTTAAGGGTTATGTGGAGAAACTCGTCACGAGAGATGTAAATCGCGAACGCACTTTCGACGAGATCCTAGCGCCCTTTCGCGACGCAGTGGAACGAAGCGGAATCTCTGACACAGAACTGGACACTCTTTTTAGTGAAGCCCGGCGAGAGGTCTCGAGGGAGACACGAGAGAGGCCGCAAGGGTGAAGAACAGGCCCGGGTTGGGCGTGGTCTTTGACTGCAATATCCTGTTGCAAGCTGTCGCGCGAAAAACCGGTCCCGCCGCTGCTTGTCTGCGTTTAGCCGAAGAGGGCTTTGTGCAGTTGCAACTCAGCGAAGAGATTTTGACCGAGCTTTCAGGAGTGCTGAAGCGTCCTACGATCAGATCGCAATATCCCGAGCTGACGGATGAGATTGTCGAAGAGTTCCTCAAAGCGCTGAGACGTACAGCGGAGATAACCAGGGACGTTCCCAAACGATTTAGTTACCCGCGCGACATTGATGATGAGCCGTATCTAAACCTCGCAATCGAAGTCGAAGCCAACTACCTCGTTAGCCGCGATAAAGACCTGCTCGATTTAATGACAGGCTACAATGCTAGTTGCAAAGAATTCCGTCAGAGATTTCGCTCACTCATCGTGATTGAACCAATCGAGTTCTTGAAAGAGGCAAGAAGAAGACATCAGAGTGAAGCTTGACCGGAATAGAACATGTTGGCGCTACTCATCCACGAACCATGAATAACCGGATTGAGCTGGATTGGTCGTCGCGGATTAACAGAGTACTCGTCGAATACTTTAACCTTGACCAGTTAACTTCGGAACGGAGAGAAGAGCTCTTAGTAAAACTCATTACCCTGATTGACCAGGGCTTAGCGATTCGCATTTGCGAAGAGCTTAGCGACAAGGATGCTGATGAGTTTGAAGCCATTCTTGACACTGCTGAAGGCGTGCATAGTGCGTCATATCAGCAGTTCATTCGATCAAAGTTTCCAAATTTTCTGGCAATGGTAGTTGAGGAGATTGTTCTCATTAAGACATGCCTGGAGTATCCTCTAATAGATCGAC
>DASWQK010000109.1:0-2372 GCA_036403735.1 Pyrinomonadaceae bacterium | reverse complement strand
AAAAGCGTCAGAGATTCTTGCGCTGCTTGCAGGGCGACCTTTCTCGATTCAGCGTGGCGTACCTTTTGTTCGAAGTTTGGACAATATGGTCGCAGAGGCGATTTTGTCAAGCATTTTTCCAGATCGACGCGAAAAACAGTTGCTGCCCGCAGAATCATTTCGAGATGGCAAACGGCCTTGATTGGAACGCAAGCGTGCTCGCTTGCAAATTAGAATAGCTGAAGCGACACAGCAACCGGGACGGTTGCGCTCCAGTCGGCGGAACGCATTCCTAAACTGCCGCTGCGAGCCTGGCCCCGCACGAGGCGCGGATCACGAGCTCAGGCTCGACAATGATGTGTTGCTCTTTTGTGCCTCGCTTGCCTTCAACCAGATCTATCAGGAGACGGGCGGCCGCCTGGCCCATCTCTGAGGTTGACCAGGCTATCGTTGTTAACGGCACGCTCAACATATCGCCGTAGTGGATGTTGCCGCCGCCCACGATCGCGATGTCTTCCGGAATCCGTAGGCCGGCTTCGGTGATCGCGCTCATCGCGCCGATTGCTGCCGGATCATTAGCGGCAAAAATTGCCGACGGCAAATCACCGTTGGTCAGCCACTCGCGCGTTGCCCGGTAGCCATCGCTCTCCGTGAAACCGCACTCGCGCACCAGTTCGGCGTCGAAAGGCGTGCGGCTTTTAGCAAGCGCTTTCTGGTAACCTTCGAAGCGCATGGAAGCTGTAGACGCTACAGTTCCCTTCAAGTGGCCCACGCGGGCGTGGCCCAGATTCAGAAGATGCTCAGTGGCCAACTCTCCGACCTTGACGTCGTCAGTCGTGACGGTCGGACATTTGATCCCATCAAGCTGACGATCGATGAGGACCATCTTGGCTCGTTCGCGAACCAGGCGCCGGTAAAATTTGGTCTCAGACGGAGAAGCCGACGACGCGAGAATCAAACCGTCCGTGCGCGGAAGCAGGGCTTCAACTTCCGACTCTTCGTTGGCGGTGTCTTCATCAGTGCTACAGATCAGATTTTGATAACCGAGCGGTTTGGCGACCGTTTCAATGCCACGGCAAATCTCAGCAAAGTAAGAGTGCATTAGGTCCGGCACCACCACGCCCAGCAAGAACGACCGATTGGTGGTGAGCGCACGGGCAAACTGATTCGGGCGATAGTTCATGCGCTGCGCGGCATCGAGAATGCGCGCCCGCGTCTCCGGGCTAATCTCCGGGTGATTGTTGATGGCGCGCGACACGGTCATCTTGGAAACACCCAGGGCGCGCGCGATGTCAGCTAGAGTTGTCGGCATTTTTCAATACTTTTCCTTCTCCCACTGGGAGAGGGTTAGGGTGAGGGCTTAGTGGGGCCAAAGTCCAATCATTCTATTTAGCCATCGCCCGCTCACACCCAAAAGAAAGACAGAACGGTCGGGGTGAGCAGTCTCCGCTAAGCCCTCACCCCGGCCCTCTCCCAAAGGGCGAGGGAGTTACTTCCCATTCTTCAGCGCCCGCGTAATCGCTGCTTCAGCCAGCGGACTCATGATCGCGTAACCCTTCGCATTCGGATGAAGCCCGTCCTCGCTCAGCTCATCTTTCAGGAAACCTTTCTCGTCAATCATAGCCGAATAATAATCGAGGTAGGTCAACTTATTCTGGGCGGCATAAGCCTTCATCCATTCGTTCAGTGCTTTGATTTTCTCGGGTGGCCTTTGTGTGGTGCGAATTATCGGTTTGCCGTCTCGCTGCTCATAGTCGCTGATCGGAAGCACCGAAGCCAGCACCACCTTAATCGAATTCGTCTTCGCGAGTTCGGCCATTGAAATCAGATTGTCTTCGATTGCTTCAAGGGTCATTGGGCCGGTGTTGCCCGCGAGATCGTTGGTGCCGGCCAGAATGACGACGACCCTGGGGTGCAGGGCGATCACATCCGCGCGGAATCGCACGAGCATCTGCGGAGTTGTTTGGCCGCTGATGCCGCGATCGACGTAAGGCTTGCCCGGGAAGAAGCCACCGAACTTCGGATTTTGCCACGAGTCAGTAATGGAATCGCCCATAAAGACTACCCGCGCCTCGTTCTTCGTCGCCGGCGTCACCTTCGTATTCGCATCATGATAACGCGCCAACTGCGGCCAATCTTTGAGCTTTGTCTCTGCCTGCTTGAGTTGCGTCTTCGTTTCAGTGCAGTCGGTGGCACTCGGCTGCGCCGCGGCCCAACCAAAGGCACACAGAATCACTGTCATCGATTTGATCAGCAGATACTGATGTCTCTTCATCATTCCTCCATCCGTTCGGGCCTGGGAAGCACGACTGGTACAGAACCGCTCGCGCTAGCGAGCGGGTACTGTCAGGTAGTGTCTTGATTTGCCGTTGACGTGATGGGGTCAGTACCGC
>DASWQK010000108.1:0-2546 GCA_036403735.1 Pyrinomonadaceae bacterium | reverse complement strand
GCGAAAGGCTTTCTGGTTTGTCGTTTACGCAAGAGACCAAAACGGCTGGGGTTATTCTGTTTTGCCCGCGGCGAACAAAACAATCGCGCTTTCGGCTGACAGGAAAATCAAAACAATTATTGTGACGAGCGTTGATAGATTGGGAAATGAATCTTCGTTGTTCGAATTCAAGATCAAATAGTTCGCTTTAGTGAGTCGGGTGAAAGCAGAGCGCGCTGAAGATCATGCACCGCTTAACAAATCACCGCAGGTATGAGCTGGCACGTAACGGATCATGAGCTGCAACCGTATCTCTTTGTCAGGGAATGAGTGCCGCCGCAAAAGAACCGACAAGTAATTGACCGTTAGGAGAACCGAAAGATGGAGCAGGACTTTGCCGGACGTGTCGTGCTGATTACCGGCGCCGCCCGCGGCCTGGGTCGCGCGACGGCTGAGCGCTTTCTCGAGCGGGGGGCCCAGGTCGCGGTTAACGTCCGCACAACTGAGCGGGCTGAAACTCTCGCATTCGAATTAGGCCGCAACTCGCATCCAGCCCCCGGCGATATCAGAAGCGCTCCCGCAGTGCGGGCGCTCGTCGCTGATATCATCCAACGATTCAGTCGTCTGGACATACTCGTGAACAACGCAGCCATCGCTTCCGCGACGCGCATCGAGCAGCTAAGCGAAGATGAATGGCGCGCGACAATTGACACGAATCTGACCGCAGCTTTCCTTTGCATCCAGGCGGTCGTGCCGGCAATGAAGAGTCAAAGCCACGGACGCATCATTAATGTTTCATCTCTGGCGGGGCGCAGTGTCAGCACCCTCGGAGGGGCGCACTACACGGCATCGAAAGCCGGGATGTTGGGTCTGACGCGCGCCGCGGCAAAAGAACTTGGCGCGCACGGCATCACGGTTAATGCCGTCTGCCCTGGGCTATTTGATACTGAATTAACGCACGCCAACGCGACCCAGGAGCGGCTTGACGCCGTGAGCCAAAACTTCCCAATCGCTCGGCTGGGCAAGCCGGAGGAAGTCTCTGATTTGATCTGCTTTCTCGCTTCAGAGTCAGCCGGCTACATTACCGGAGCGTCGTTTGATATTAACGGTGGCAGTTTGATGATCTAGAGTTTTTGGAATAGAAGGGCCTTGCTAATCGTTACGCCGGTCAACTCTGACGTTAGCAATCATGAGTCGGCAAGAGGATGGGACGTGAGGATCAAAACGAATGCGAAATTTGTCAAAACTAGTTAGTGTCTTGCCGGCATTAATACTTTTGATTTGCGCTGGATTTGGCGGTCAAAAGAATTTAGTGGATCAATCCATCAAACCATTTGATAACACAGAGAAATGGACGACGCCTTACGAAGCCGATGCAGAAAAGATCAAGAAAATTCACGATGGCATTCCAGCCATAAAACCACACATGACTTATGCCGAGGCAACTGCGAAGCTTGGCGCTCCAGATGCAGTTTACGATTTGAGAAAGCCCTTCTTCGGATTGAGTCCGCAGGAAGACGGGCTACTGATGCGATATCGCACCAGTTTTTCCTTCCGGCTAATTTGGTATCTTTCAAAAAACGGAAGCAGCCCGAATCTGAAGGACAAATGGTTTGCGCTTTATGTTGGAACTGATGAGAAAACTCTATTGGCAAGAATGGCAAACAACATAGAGCTTCCGAAAATAGAACAGTAAGTTTCCGCTTGGAGAATTCTTTATGCGTCACTTGAAAGCCCGCTTACTCGCGATCGCCCTGATCGCGGTCTTCGCGGGGCTGACTTATTATGGCTGGCACCAGTTGACGACTGAGGGTCGCTACTCGCTGAAGTTGGCCGCCTTCGCGCCGGTCGGAATAGTTGGCGGATTGTTCCTGCTCATCTTTCCGACCAAGGCAGGCAAGCCGACGACTACCGGCGACAAGATCATGGTGCTGATTGTCTTCGCGATCGGATTGGTCGCAGGTCTTTGCAACTGGTATCTAATGGACCCAGGCTTTTTTCATAGATAGCTGAAACGATGAACACCAGAATACTGTTGGGATCACTGCTGCTCTTATTGCTGTTGCCCGCGGCCGCCGCGGCGCAAGCAGACCAGCAGTGGCCGCCGCTCAGCTATCTAAGAAGTGATTACCGCGATTCGGCGATTGTGGCCCACGTGCGAGTGACTGAGGCAGAGGTCGTCAATCGAATCGTCGGCCTGGAGGATTGGCGCGTGGTCTGCGAGATTCTTGAACCGTTCAAAGGCAAAGCCCGCAAGGGCGAGCGACTGGTCTACTATCACGGAGCCGAAGCCGGGTTTCGAAAAGAATTGTTTCTGGGCGAGAAGATTATTTTTCTGCACCGCAATTTCCACGACAAAGAGAAGCAGTGGGTTTACGCGGCGATCGAAAATTCGACGCTGGCTTACAATCAAGACCGAGTGCGCAAGTTGAGAATCATCAAGCAGTCTGCGCAGCGCAAACCACGGACAAGAAAACATTGACCTACCCGAGACTGACCGTGTTATCGGCCGTTGCTCTGCTGATCGCGTACAACGCGATCGCAGGGTCGCGCTTTCCTGAAGCGGC
>DASWQK010000107.1:0-4248 GCA_036403735.1 Pyrinomonadaceae bacterium | reverse complement strand
GTGTTTGTCGAAAGATTCGCGGTAACCGCGGAAGTTCACATAAACTGTTTGCGCTTCCGGCAGGTACGTGAACCAGAACTGCTCATCGGGGCGCTGCCGGTAAAGAGGTAACTCGGGGGACGCAGATATCCAATCAATTTTCTCGTCTGCGGCGACAGGTTGAATGTCGAGCGAGAACTGTTTGCTTTCCGAATCTGCGAAGGTCCATCGCCCCTTTTTCAAGTCAGGAACTATTTTGACTGCCTGCAGAATTTCTGCGTAAGGCATAAACCCTGCGTCCAGCAGACGTACCCAATAATCATTTTCATGAGCGATAACCTGGTCGAGCCTCGCAGTGACGTCCTCAATTCTCAAGTCACCAATTTGAACGACTCTAGCGCCGGCTGCGCGCTTGTAAGCGGATGCGATTCGCGTTACATGCAACTCTTTACCGAACCAATATACGTTGAGAGGGAAGCGATGAAAACTATTGCCGAAACCAGACAACTCTGTATGCGCGTCGCTCACACTGGCAACGATTCGCATGAATCCAACTATGATCTCGTGTGGCTGAAGATTGGGAATTTGAGCACTCAAATCGGCAACTGATTTGTCGAATTGTGCGCGCGACACCGTGTGAAAGGCATTCTTATGACGGGCCGGAAGTTCCTTCGCGAGAAACTGTAGATCCTGCTGCCACTGTTGAGTAGTGAGCTGCGGTGAAGTCTCATTCTTCTTTGAGTCCTGGGTACGAGCAAGAACAAATTGTAATTGCCCAAGCAACAGAACCAGCCCGAATGTGATTACGCGACTTCGCATTGGTAGGAAGGACTTTTCACGACAGAAACTCATCCGGCTCGACGATCTTTCCGGCGATTGCTGAGGCGGCAACGACGTAAGGTGAGGCGAGATAGAGTTTGCCGGGCCCACTGCGGCCGGGAAAGTTTCGGTTCTGCGCGCTGACCGTGACGGTCTCAGCGGTTTTTGAAGCGCCGGGGCCGGCGTTGATGCAGGCGCCGCAACTTGGATCGATCAATTCCGCACCGGCTTCAGTAAAGATTTCGATATAACCTTTTGAACGCGCGTACTGCTTGATCTTCTGCGAGCCGAATTGCAGATAAAGATGGACGCCCGGCGCAACGCGCTTGCCGTGGGCCAGAGCGTTTTGCAGGACGCGAGCGTACATGTCCATGTCGGCCATCTTGCCGCCGGTGCATGAGCCGCCATAGGCCGCGTCGATGCGCACTTCTTCTGTCAGCTGATCGATCGGAATCCCGTTGCGCGGATCGCCGGGCAACGCGACCATCGGCCGAATCTCGTCGAGATCGATCTCAAAGGTCGCGGCGTATTCAGCATCCGCATCACTGTAAATAAATCCCTGGCGCACCGTTTCGGCGGCGAGCCCGCGCATCGTCACCACGTACGCCAGCGTCGATTCGTCAGGCTCGATTATTCCGGTCGTCCCGCCGGCCTCCACCGCCATGTTCGTCAGCGTCGCGCGCTCGTCCATGGACCAGTTCATCAAATCGTCGCCGGCGAACTCCAGAACCTTGCCGATGCCTTTACTCGATTTCATGTATTCACTGGCGAGGATGTAGAGCATTACATCTTTGGCCGCAACGTCCGCGCGTTTTTTTCCTTTGAAAACGTAACGCACAGTTTCGGGCACGCGAATGCGAATATCTTTCGTGAACCAGGCATTCGCCATGTCCGTCGAGCCGACACCGAACGCAAAGCACCCCAGCACACCGGCCATGCACGTGTGCGAGTCAGTGCCAATCACAATCTGTCCCGGCAGCGCGAGATCCTCGACGACCGCGTTGTGGCAAATCGCTTCCGAGCCGCCTTCAGGATTCTCGCCGTAGAGTTTGATGCCCTGCTTATCAGTAAAACTCTCCTGCGTCGTCGCCAGTCCTTCGGCTCTCTCAAGCAAGCCCAGCTCGCGATGTTTCGGCGACATGACTTTGCCAAGGAAGGTCAGGTGATCGCGAAAGGCGAAGACTGATTCAGGCTCTGTCACTCGCGCGTCAGGTCCCAAGCCCTGGAGGAAAAGTGATGCGGCCATCGGCGTCACGTACTCGTGCGAGAAGCGAACGTCGGCAACCGCAAAGAGCGCGTCGCCGGGTTTGACTGATTCGACGCCGACGGTGCCGGCTTTGACGAAAGCATGACGCGCGATGATTTTTTCGACAATGTTCATCGGACGCGGAAGCGTGGCGAGCGGCGGCGGCAATACTTCTCCCGCCAGACGCGCTTTGTTGTAATTGAACAGACCGCCGTGCTCGACAATCGATTGCGAGATCGGATCCAGACCTTTCGTAAACTCATCGAGGGCGATTTCCTCGCCACGACGAATGCGTCCGATCAATCCAAAATCAGTCGAAGTCAGCAGACCGATGTTCTGCGAATTCTGTCCGTAGATCTTTTCAATGCTTTTCGCGATGACCAGTTGAATGCCCGCCCACTTCTCAGCGTAGGGAGCGGTCTCACGCGACGACCCACAGCCTTTCGATAATCCGGACACGACGACTGCGAAGCCGCCCTGCTTCACTTCATCCTTCTTGACCGCGCCGTCGCGCATGCCGACAAAAACGTATTGGCCCAGAGTCTCGTCGTAATAAAAACAAACCCAGCCCGGCGTGATCTCGTCGGTCGAAATGTTGCTCATCAACGGCAGATTGTCACTGGCCAACGCTTCGGCCAACTCGTCTTCAATCCGTTTCGCTTCATCGCCCGAGGCTTCGAGTTGCCGTCGAATAATTGAAGTATCTTCCGTTAGAAAAAGTATCCGGCCCTTGAATTTGATATGATCGGGCCTGCTTTCAATCTTTTCTGTAGACATCATTGCTCCGGTAGGATTTCTTAATTTGCTGTTTCATTATACGGGCAATGACGTCAGTACCGGGAGCGGTAGCGACCGGGTCTCAACTCATACAATGATAACTATATAGTTGACTCACTCAAGTGATAGGTCTTTTTTCAAGGCGCTGAAAGCGCTGGATGTAAAAGCCTGGGCCAACGGCCCAGGTCTGAGTGCGTATGTTATTAGGAGCGCTGAAAGCGCGGCCTATCGATGTTCAAGGCTCCGGACTCATCCGGCCCAACACACTCGCGCAAAGACGGTCACATTGCGCGCTTTCAGCGCTCAGTTATCCTGGCTTCGCCCACCCGGCCCTTTTGGGCCGGGCTATTACGTCTGGCGCCTTCGGCGCAGCATGCAATTAACTTGATCGGGTGAGTCAGATATGCAGTTACTCATACAACGGTCGAGTCTGCCAGAACAACCCGGTCGCTACCGCTCCCGGTACTGACCTCGTCATCCTCATCCGCTCAAGGCGCCGGCGTCGTCAAAAGGTAAACCGCAAACGATGCCAGCCAATGCTCTCCTTCATAATTACCGCTGGCTATGTATGGAAGGGCTGCTTGTGCATGAGTAATAGCGGATCTGGCAAGGACTCTCCGCGCCGGATCGTTCCGGGGCAAAGCAGCGGCAATGCTGCGCATGCACCAGGCGCGGCTGAGATTCAAACCATCGAGGTGGACCAGTTTTGGATCCGTGCGATCGGTGACGATCGCCGGCTGCACAAGTGATTTGGGTTGATTCGAAGCTAGCCCCGGCAGAAACCGGTGGAACCAGCGCGTGAACTCAGATTTATTCATTACGCGCCGCATCAAATCAGCCTCCATCAACGCCGGCGAAAAGAAATCTTCACCGCCAGGCTCCCACGCGCCCGGATAATTCACGTCGTTTCCAAAGTAATTGCGACTGCGTTCGACGATCAGCAGCTCTAATTTCTTATCAGCAGCTACGCGCGCGTAATCGAGCGCAAACGCCAACCCAAATGCCGTGTTCGGATGCACGCCGGTGCGAATCGGATAATTCTGCTTGGGCAGAAACGCCAGATACTTTTCGACGAACGCATCGGCGAGGGGCTGCAAATTGCGCGACCAGCGCCGGCCATCTTCATCGTTCCAATCGTGCAGTTCTTCGGCCAGCTTCAGCAGCCACGCCCAGCCGTAAGTGCGCTCAAACGAAGCGCGATTGGCTTGCTTTAAGTAAGCAACTTCGCCGGCAATATTCTTTTCGCTGAGGTTGGCATTCAGCGCGGTCCGAATCTGTTTTGCTTCAGGCAGGTTCGGAAAGAGCCGGAGCAGATGCACCAGCATCCAATGTCCGTGCACCGTCGAGTGCCAGTCAAGGCAACCGTAGAAAGCCGGATGCATCGCGCGCGGATTGCGCACATCGTCTTTGTCATTGATGGTGTGATC
>DASWQK010000106.1:0-9321 GCA_036403735.1 Pyrinomonadaceae bacterium | reverse complement strand
CGACGATCGGTTTTATGCGACCGTGATTGCTCGGCCACGGCACCCCTACGAGCGTTGCACGTGGTTAGTACCAAGAGTTTTAGTCACCCCGGTAAGCAAACCGCGAAAAAGCTCACAATGGGTGTTCGGAACTCTTGACTCGTCCAGGCAATTATCAAGTCAACAAAGCCTGGCGCATAATGCCGCCACTCAAATAGACGCCACGATGCAGTTGCTGTTCGGTCAAGAGTCCAAACCAGCGCTCGACGAGATTGAGCCAAGAAGCGCTAGTTGGCGTGAAGTGCAGTTGAGAGCGTGGGCGCTTGAGCAACCAGCGCTGAATGGTGGCAGTTTATGAGTACCGTAGTTGTCGAGGATCAGATGGATGTCGAACCCTGGCGGGACCTCCGCATCGATCTTGTCGAGGAACTGGCGAAACTCAAGCGAACGGTGTCGACGATGAAGTTGACCGATGATCTTGCCGGTCTTAGTGTCCAAGGCTGCGAAGAGCGAAGTCGTGCCGTTGCGTTTGTAGTCATGAGCCCGGCGTTCCACATGTCCAGGCCGCATGGGCAAAGTCGGCTGCGAGCGATCCAGAGCTTGAATCTGAGACTTTTCGTCAGCGCACAGTACTAATGCTTTATCCGGTGGATCCAGGTAAAGCTCAACTATATCTCGTACTTTATCGATGAACAGCGGATCGCGGGAAGGTTTGAAAGTCTCGCTGCGGTGTGGGGCCAAAGCGAAAGCGCGCCACAGTCGCTGGACACTACTACGACTCAGGCCGCAAGCTCCTGCCAGCGAGCGGTTGCTCCAGTGCCTATCATTCTTAGGCGTAGACTCCAGCGTCATCGTCAACACTCGCTCCACTTCAGCATCACTGAGTCGCCGCGTGCCAAGTCGCGGTTCATCCAATAAACCATCGAGCCTTTTATTCAGAAAGCGAGTGCGCCATTTGCCAATCGTCTGCTTGGTCACGCGCAAGCGCTCCGCCACGGTCGTATTACTTGCCCCGGCCGCGTTGCGCCAGTGCTTGTCTTGTCTTCGGTCGCCGCGTCCATTGCTTCAGCGTCTCCCGTTCATCGTCGCTCAAGCTCAGCGGTGGTATCGGTCGTCCTGTTCGCATCAGTTTCTCCTTTATAACTGATACGTAAACAGTCGACTGATTGTCACATGAACTTTAGAGTCAGGACACTAGTTTTTGGTTTCGAATCCGCTCGGGGGAGCCAATTTCAGGATGAAGGTCGTTGGAAGTAGCTCCGGCGGCCTTTTTTTGGACGGTGTTTTGATAACCGCAAGGATACTTGGCGATGGACCGGGGCGTTCGCAGCGATAAACAATTCGTGTGGTCGCAGCTGGCGAAAGCTCTTTATCGTCGAATGGAAGTGATCCGTTCGCTGACTGTCGCCAGATTTACTCCTTTGCGAATGTCCGGCTCTGGATTTAGTTTTATCGTCACCGTAATCGTTTGATCACCCGAAGGAAGACTCGCGTGCACTTCCAACTTGCCTGCGGGAAGGTTTCGTAACACGTATGATCCGTTATGGCCACTCTGTGTCGTGGCCGCTCCGGCGCTAACGCGCGCGCCCTCGACTACTTCATCCTTGTTCGGATCGAACTGGCCGTCATTGTCTCTGTCTATGAAAACGATACCGGAAACAGCGCGTTGTGCTGAAAGCGGTATATCCAGATAAGAGCCGTTCAGTGGCTGCACCTTCAACGTCCAGGAAGTTTGCGCCGGCAATTGAAAATCCGGCGGCAGTGTCATGGGATCAATCTCAACTTTGTAGCTTCCGGGTGCAAGATCACGAAACTCGTACATGCCGCTCGCGTCAACTGTCGTGGTCAAGGTCGGGTCCGTCGCGGCCTCGCCGACCGCTCGTAGACTAATCCGCGCGCCACTGACGCCGGGCGCGTTCGCTGCACCTTGTTCTCCCGTAAGGGATAGATCATTAAACACGCGCCCGGACACGAAACCAAAATTGTTAAGACCAAAGCTCACCTTGATGGCGTCCTTGGCGGCAACGAATATTGATTGCTCTGTTGGAGTACTGGCGCGCAGGCATACTCCCAGGTCACCGGAACTGAGCACGACGTTATATTCACCGGAACGAACCGAAGAGAAGTCAAAGCGCCCGTCCTGATCTGTTGTCACGCTGTGATTGGCATCCAGGAGGACTTTCAGATTCGCGATTCCCGGTTCGCCGGGATCGTCCCTGCCATTGCTGTTCAGGTCAAAGAAGACCCGGCCCTGAACTCGACCGTGATCGAGTCCTAATAGTCGAGAAAACTGAAAGCCAGCGCCGCTGCCCGCGCCGAAGCGGTGTGTGTACGAGAAGATTAACGCGGAAGTGTGGTTTGCACTGGATGCGAAGGAGCGCGCGCCACTCACTTGCACCGAATTCGCCGAATCAAGGCGTATGCTCATACCAAAGTTCGCAAAGATATCTCGCCGCGCGCGAGCGGCAAGTTCGCCCGAGCTATAGCGCACATCGCCTGACAAGGTATAACGGGAAAACACTCCCTGAAAACGAAGACCTACATCCAGGCTGCCCGTCGCTGGCAGGTCGATGCCGGCTAGCAACGTTGGAAGCGCGTCGCGATTGACGTTGATAAAGCGCTCGGGATCGGTTTCGAACGCATGCCGCAGGGCGGGCGGCAGAAGTTGAGGGTTGCGTAAAATAAGGCTCGAGAGTGATGGCAAGTTGCGCGCGTAGTTAATGTATCCGGTGGCGGACCAGCGCTCCCATGAACGGTGCAACTCATCCCGCAAGACTACGCCGCTCTCCAGCCCCGTTCCGGCCTTCTGCTCGCGGCTGGGGGTGAGGTTACCCTCAAAGTCGTTCGTCCAATTCCTCGCAAAGCTAATATTGTGTGTCACTCCAATGCTGCGTGTTTCCAGTTTCAAAAAAGGTGAAGAAGCTGAAACCGCCGTTTCAATCTGTTGTTGGGTAAAGCGAAATCCGAGTCGCGATTTGTTGGATAGACTGAAATCCAGATTAGCGAATAGCGTCGAGCTGCTTAATTTTGCGCCTTGCGAGCGAAACAACGTGGATGCCGTTTGGTTGTAACTGACGGAGGCATTTACGCGGCCGTTCGGTTGCCACGCGACCCTCATTGAATCCATAGTGTGCCCGCTTTGCGCGCCAATCCCGATCAACGGTGAGCGTCGATCGAGTCGCAACGCTTCGCCGTAGATAGTGAACGCTCCGCGCCGCGCGTCCAGGCGCGCGCGCCACGATAAAGAGCCGTTTGCATAATCGAGATCTGCCTCGGCGGAAGTGTTGTCATCGGGAGCATAACGAGCGTCTGCGTGCCAAACGAAACCTCCCTGACCAGGGCTAGGGCTGTAACCGCGCGACGCGATCGCTAGCACTCCCGCGCGCAACCGCCAGGAGTCACCTCTCGCAACAGGCACAATCATGCCGCCGATAAGGCCGGTGTTGCTTTTAAAAAGACTGAAAGAGGGGCGCGCCAACCCCGCGAAGAACTCCGCTCCGCGCAGCCGGGAGTCAGGAGTTGAAACAAGGTGTAACCCCCGCATGGTATAGCCAGTGAGACTGAGCGGTGAAACATTCAGCTCGCTGTCAAGGAGATCAAGTTTACCAATGGGACCATCCACACCTAGTGAAAGGCGGTCCAAACCAAAGCCAGGCTCGGTGTTGAAAGTTAGCGCGTGATCGCCACCTCCGAAGAACTTGAAAGTGTTTCCTTCTATGCGTAAGGTGCGATTGTTCGATAGCCGGCGCCGGTATTCGAAACTCTGACGTAACATAGACGGCGTCCCGCCAAAAGCAGGTGAGAAAGATAAGGTGTAAATACCGGAAGGCTCGTTGCGCTGACGTTGTTCACGCTGCGCCCTGGCAGCAATTTGTTCCGGCGTGGGAATCAGAGGGCCTTTCACTTCGACGGCGAACGTCTGCCGATGGCTCTTGCCTGATACGATCACAATTGTCTCGCCTTGCGCCAGACCAGTGAGTGTGATGATAGCGTCGCTTAGCTCTGCTTGAACAAACTCGGGATTGATAACCATGAGTGAAACGACTGGCTCATCGAAAACAATATTGCGTTCGCCGCGCACTACCATGATGATGCGTCGCGCGTAGGCCGGCGGCTGATTTGGAGCGGAAACGCTGGCGGTGGTCTGAGCCAGCGCCGTTATGTGAATAGGAATAAAGACAGCACTAAATGCCATTGCGAAAACAATGGCACGAGTAAGTTTGTAAAATTGCCAAGTGGCCGATGCCATACGTTTATGGATGGCTTGCAAGGTTAACACCGTGATACATCCGGCAAGCGAGGCTAAATGGTCTGAGCTACTTAACCTCAAAAGGGAGTTCGTAAACCAACGTCGCCGGCTCCGTTCCCGCGCGGTCGTACGTGAGCGTGATTACCGCTGTGTAATGGCCTGGTGCAAGCGCGCCCGCCCAGTCGGCTGTCAAGATATCGCGCTGACCAGGCATGTACCGCTTTTCTCCGATCTTACCGCGGCCGGCGAGCTTACTGCCCGCGTCGAGGATGGCAAAGATACCGTGGACGCGCGCATGGGCCGTACTTCGATTGCGCACATCGAGTTCCATCTCGAGTTCAGAGGATGAGCTTGGCGGCGTAAGCTGGCCGCTCATGATTTCCACATTGTATTCGGTGGCATCTTCGGTCGTGAGCAATAGCAGCCCACGGAATCGAATCATGACGGCGGCGGTAACTACGCTTCCAGTTACTAACGGGCGCAAGCTCGCGTCTGCTGCCTCAGCTTCAAAAATTGGCGTGGTGTAGTAACCGCCTGCGGCAGTTTGTGGAACCGCGATAATTGCGTTGATTGTGGCTGAGCTATTGGGTTCGATGATTACCTCAGCGGGAGAAAACTGTAACCAGGGTGATGCCGAGCGGGGCAGGGTGCCGGGCTCGCCATCGATGCGCTCATTGTGATCTCCGTACCAGTAATCGCCCGTCGAACAGCGTAGGCGCAGGCGCGTCGTCGTGTCGTTGCTAACGGTGAAGGTTTTGGTGTAGGTCACACCGCGCTTTACTCTTGCATCGACAAGAGCTGGAGAAATGCTGAGCGACTGTCCCCGCGCCTGCGATAATCCAAATGGGCAGGCGAAGATTGCAATCGCAAAACAACCAACAATAAGAGATTTCAGTTGAATCATTTCGTGTTACCTCGCGTCAGGCTGAATTTTTATAGGATCGAATGCCTTAGTAGGATGGGAACCGAGTCTTGCACGACGAGTTGCGGTTAGTTTACCGTCACAACATAGATGATCTTGGGAGCCAGAGCGCCCGTTACATTACCAGCCCCGTTTGCGTTGCTGACAAATAATCCGACAAAGCGGGTGAGGGTTTGGTTCGAGATATTTCCCGACACAGTTCTAATAGTGGTGGCTGAGGCCAGGGTAGTTGGAACTGAAACGACAGAGCCGGCCGCGCTGCCCTCACGCGCTGCCGCTTGACTCTTCGCGCTGGTGGTCGCGTTTTGATAGACCTTGATGACCTGGTTTTGGAGACCGCCGGAACAGGAAGAAAACACGGTCTTGACCGTGACTGGAGTGGTGTAGGTTGCGCCTGTGCCTGAGTTGCTGACGGTTATGCCCGAAGTCAGCGTCCCAACACCAAGGCCATTGATGTTGCCAAACGCGATCGAGAAGTTGCCCGCGCTGCCAGTCACGGTTGCGCCCGTAGCCGTCTGAACGGTCAAGGTGATCGTGCAATCACCCGCGTAGGCGTGTCCCGCAAACAGGAACATACCAGCCAGGAGAACCAACAGGCGGATTGAAATGGTAAGATCGAACATGATTCTGCCAAAGAGAAGCAACAACGAAGGTCAGTGCGACCATAGACATGGCCGCGTGTCCTTTAATGCTTTCAATCAATCTCGAACGTAGTTGATTTGGATCGCTCTTGCATTTGAGGGTCGGGACTTTCGGCATTGACGCCGGCAATCACAGCCACGATCCCGTGCTCAAACGAGCGAGCCAAACCAAGCAGTACGCCCTCTAGTTCACGGTAACCGAATAGATAAACTTCGGAGCCAGCGATCCGGTCACAGCGCTGCCGCCGTTAACATTGCTGACGAACACTCCTACATACCGCGTGATCGCCGTTGCTGTGCTAGCCGTCGCACTGACAGTGTTCGCTGATCCCGAAGTGGTCGGTACACTGGCCACTGAGCCCGCCGCGCTGCCTTCGCGTGCCGCGGATTGACTGTTGGCGCTGGTAGTCGCGTCCTGATAAATGGTCACTGTCGCAGTTGAATTAGCGAAACCGGAAAAGTTTGGGGTGACGTTAATTGGTGTAGTATAAGTGGCTCCGCTGCCCGACGCGCTGACGCTTACGCCCGAAGTTGGAGTACCGATACCCAGACCGTTAACGTTTCCAAAAGAAACCGTGTAAGCGCCTGATCCACCGTCCGTAACGGTGCCGCCACCGCTGCCCGTAGAGATAACTAACTGTACGGCTGTTTGGGCGGTTGCCGACAGAGTCAGATTTGAGCTGACGGTGGTGCAACTAGAGCAAGAACCTTGTGCCGCGGCCGTCCCGGCAAAGATTGCGAGGGCGGCCAAGAGCACGCCAAGTCGCAGGGTGTTTGTAAAAGACATAGTATTCATTTCTCCTTTAGAATTTATCGATTAGGGGGAAGTTTACGGGTGAGACGCTAGCCATGACAGGTGGGCATTGCTCAAATCACGACTTCATGGGCAATCGTGATCACCCGGATTATGGCAATGATCGTGCCGTTAATTTTTTTGACTAAGAGGAAACAAATTCGGTGCTTGGTTGTCCAGCATTCTCGCCTGGTTGTGCACGTCAGAGTCGGTTTTGCGGGAATTGAATTTCCGTTGCCAGGTGTCTAGCCCCGGGGCAAGTTGGCACGGAGTGCGGCGAAAGTCCCGGGTAGAGTTACCCAAATTCCAAAACGCTGCCAGGAAAGGACCGAAGGCCGTATTGAATTTCGCGCAAGGGATAAGAGTCGAACTGGCTTTGCTCGAAAAGTAGAGTTTTCAGTCCGCAAAGCGGACGAATGATAGTAGCCCAGCAGTTTACTGCTGGGGATAGGAGCGCGCGAATTGGTAGTCCGTGAAGCGGACGGCCGAATCATGATTATTAGATCCTCTCACCTTTTCAGCCGTCCGCTTCACGGACTCAGTCAACCCTGCGGGCAGGTCTCATTTTTGTAATCTGCCTTTTTGGCCTAGCCCAATTGGTGGCGCAACAGCCGCCTCCACCCGTCATTTCGGTGTTTGCCCTAACCATCAGTCGCGCACAATATTTCACGGCGTCATCAGGTAAGTAAGAACGCCGGTGCGCGGTTTTGTAATCTCTCCTTTCGCGATCAACCAGTCCGTTACTGCATTATAGAAAAGGTGATACCACCACATGAAGTACTCTTGATAAGTGACCTCATGACCATACACGGAATTGCGCCATTGATTTCTGAGTTGTCCATCATGTTTTTGAAGCAGGCTTATCAATTCGTTTGTTATAAGCTTTGCCATGTCAGATAGTTGCTGGTAGTTGCTGGCTATCGCTTTCATGGAGGATAGGAAACGTGGGTTTCCCATTTTCAATCAATCCCAATTGCTTGAATGCCTGGACGTGCTTTTGGTCCGGCTCATACCCTTCATTGGTGGAGAGACGAAGCAACTCCGCAATCAAGATTTGCTCGTACGAGTCGGGCGTTTCGCTCTTTCATTCCGAACCGATTCCACAAGCTGTGTCTTGCCAAGTGTGATGAGATTTGGCCCGTTTCGTTGATTGCCGTAAAGCCCTACACTCACATCGCCATAACTACGAACTCAATTACCGTAAATGCCGCATGCCTCAGTGTCGTGGCCTTTTGCTTTCTGTTGAATCGAATAGTAATAGTGTTTGCATTACGCAGCGGCCACTCCGAGTGTAGATAGCTTGTTTCAATGTTGCTGCTCAGCTGCCAGTTATCAAGGAGCACGTCACTCAGAATAAGCAGCGAGGTCATTTCGAATTGCATATCGCTAAAGGCCGTGAGCGTTTTATATGTTCTATTGATCTCGGGCAGTTCCTCCTCGATTATTTTTGCCGCCGACTTGACCATTCCCGCGTTAACGTGAAGACGCCCAGTGCGATCATCCAGGGTCATGACCATAAGGGTGGGAACGTAACCAAAATCCTGATCTTTCCTGATCAAGCCCTCGTGCTCGAGAAGATCAAGCTTGCCGTGCAGCTGTTAGCGCAATGCTCCCGCGACCGCACTCGTGCCATAACCAGAAACATCCCGCCCTTTGTGATGGCAGCTCGCGAGATTATTCATGAACATTATTGCGAGAGGTCGAGCCTGTCTGGCATCGCCAGGCTTGTTGACATTCATCCTGTTTATTTAGCGACCGAGTTTCGACGCTGTTACCAGTGTAGTGTGGGCGACTATATTAGGCGCTTGAGAATTGACGCGGCTTGCCGCGAGCTGGACAAATTAAGCTCAAGTAAATCGCTGGCGGAGATCGGCGTGGAAATTGGTTTCAGTCATCACGCTCACTTCACTCGTACATTCAAGCAACACATCGGCCCCACACCGTTCAGAATATCGACGACGCACACGGACTGACTTAATCTGAGTCAAATCCTTCAATCCTGAAAGACAATTAGAAGCTGGCCGTGATATCAAAGCTCGCCGCAAAGATATGCGTTTGTGTACGCGAGGTTTTGGTTTCATTCAAAGGGAGGTAAGCAGTGTTTCGTTACGCGTGGTTGGGTTTACTCGGCATATTACTTGTGCCGGCGCTGAGCGTTTGCCAGGACGTCAAAGCGATTCTAGCTTCGGACTACGAATACAAAATGATCTCGTCAGGTAATAACTTTCCAGGGGTGAATCTGAATCGGGATCATTTAGGAGATATCTGCATTCTGCTGCACGAACATATGTCTCCAGAGGAGACTGGACGCTACTTCGGCCGGTCGGTTGATGAGCTTCAAGCACCAAACCTTCGATGGCGATCTGCGAAGCCGAATCCGTTTCCCGAAACTCTCTTTAGAGCTTTGCCAGCAAACAATTAGTCAGACCTCCCTGAAATGCAATTGATGTCTGTTGAAGTTTTATCTGATCGTTGCCTCGCCCGAATAGACCGGACGTGATCTCGACAAAAAAGGAGACGCCCCCGTCCTTTCGTAAGTGCCCAGCGTGTAATGCTCCAGGAGGATGAAACATCAATGCGGAGGTCTCAGTACTCATCCGGCTCCTATTCTGAATGGCGTCATTCGCCCCGCGAAGCGCAAAAGAGAAATAAGCTCGCTCATGTACATGGGCGGGTGTCAGGTGCCCCCTTGGATAGAATGCTTCGGTCAACAGGGCTACCGCGATCTCCCGACGCT
>DASWQK010000105.1:0-3807 GCA_036403735.1 Pyrinomonadaceae bacterium | reverse complement strand
CGCGTCGGAAACGCCGATTTCGCGCCACCAATCGGCGAATTCATCTCCGGAAATGTAAAAGGCCGTCGGCGCAATCAAATGATCGAACACGATCGAATGCTGCTCTCGCCACCCGAATCCGGCAATCGCTTTCAGATAATCGTTGTAAAAAAGGTGACCCGCGATAGAAGCACCGCGCGCCGAACGATTGAGCGGGCCGTAGATAGTCTTCGTGGCGGTGAACAGGATGGCCGCGGGCACCTTCGAAAGTTGTAACAGCAGGCGAGGATCGATTCGCGACGTCAATCGTTCGCGCACCGGATTAACCCAACGGGTAATCCATTCGTTGTTCTCCGCGCCGTAAACCCATGCGGACATGTGACCACCTGGTTTCACTTTTGAGGTGAGCGACTTGAATCCGCCGCGCGGATCCGGCAAATGGTGCAGCACCCCGATCGAGAATGCGTAATCAAAGACTCGCGCGAACGGCAAGTTGTAGATGTCAGCCTGGACAATATGCGCGTTCGGCAATTCGCGGGTCGCGGCAAACGCAGTCTCAACCGCGTCGCTAAGATCGATGCCGATGACATCTCGGGCGCCAAAACCCGCGGCCAGTTGCGTATGTCTCCCCTTCCCACAACCGCCTTCGAGCACGACTTTGTCTTTGAAGAATTCTCGGGTGACCGGAGCAATCCAGGCGAGAAACTGCTTCTCATAGCCGGTCTCGAACTGGTTGAAATGCTGCCACTGCCAACCGAATTTCTCGGCCGTGGTGGCTTTGTCCTGGGCCACTTCATTAATCGCGGCAAAGCGCGGCACCCCACGCACGATGGGCCAGGTGTGATCACATGACTGACAGTTGAGCGTGCCTTCGATGATTTCCGCTTGCTCGCGCGCGACTACGGAGCTATTGCGAATGGTCCCGGCGCACGACGGACAAACGAGGTATTGAATTAGTTTTTCTTTCAAGCTACATATCGAACATTTTCAGATTTTTTGGCGAGCGCTCAACTATCTTATAGACGAACGGCGCGATTTAGAAAACCGAGACGCGCGGAGATCAGTCATGAAGAAACCTCTTTCATCGTTAGGCGTTCTGCTATTTGGAGTTTGCGCGTTCGTCATGCCGGCCACGGTGCTGCGGGCTCAAACGACTTCAGCGCCGCTGAAGTTGCAGCACTACCGATGGTTTCCTGCTTTGCGGTTTTTCTTTGCGTCTTTGCTTTGCGTGAAAGAACTGTTGTCCTAAAAAGGAATCTCACGCAAAGGCGCAAAGGCGCAAAGCCAAACCAGGAGACTACGCAACGCCGCTCCGTCCCTAATGCGATCGCGCAGGTTGCGTGTTATATTTCGCGCGCCTTTTCTTCAACCATGATTGAACAACCAGCAGCTCGCGAGGAGCCCGTGCAGTGGGCCAAGGTCATCGATCACACTCGCTGCATCGGCTGCCACGCGTGTACGACTGCCTGCAAGTCTGAAAACGTCGTGCCCATCGGGGTGACGCGCACCTACGTCAAGCACGTCGATGTCGGTGTGTTTCCACAGGTGCGGCGCGCGCACCAGGTGACCCGTTGCAATCAATGCGCGCACGCACCCTGCGTCGTCGCCTGCCCGACCGCGGCGATGTTCAAGCGCGCCGACGGCATCGTCGATTTCGATAAATCGATCTGCATCGGCTGTAAAGCCTGCATGGCTGCTTGTCCTTACGACGCGATCTTCATCAATCCCGAAGATCATTCGGCTGAGAAATGTAACTTCTGCGCGCATCGCATCGATGTCGGGCTTGAGCCAGCCTGCGTGGTCGTCTGTCCAACACAGGCGATCCTGATCGGCGACATGAACGATCAGACTTCTTATGTCGCGCAGATCATCAATCGCGAAGCAGTGAACGTGCGACGCCCTGAGAAAGAGACTCTGCCGAAGCTTTTTTATAAAGGCGCGCACCAGGCGACGCTTGATCCGCTGGCCGCCCGTCGCCCGGAAGCCGGTCTCTTCATGTGGAGCGAGCAACGGCAATCAAGCGAGCATGTCGTTTCCGGCAATCCAACTTTCAGCAACACCTCGGCTGCGGCCCTGTTGAGTTATGACGTCGCGCATTCGATTCCCTGGGACTGGCGCGTGAGTTTGTACACCTGGACCAAAGGGATTGCTGCTGGTGTTTATCTGGTCGCCGCCTTGTTCGTACTTTTCGGATTTCTAAGAACAGAGAGTTGGTTGTGGTTATGGGTCACACCGGTTGTATCAGGAACGCTTCTTGGAATCACAGGTGCGCTGTTGCTCTGGGACCTGGAACATCCGGCGCGCTTCTACATGATCTTCACGCGGCCGCAATGGAAAAGCTGGTTGGTGAAGGGCGCGTTCATCATCGCGGGATATTCGCTGGTCCTGGCGCTGCACTTTAGCGCAAGCCTTCTTGGATCTAAATCGCTGCAAAGCTGGTTGATGATCGCCGGCATTCCCCTGTCAATACTGACTGCCGTCTATACAGCTTATCTTTTTGCCCAAGCGAAGGCTCGTGACCTCTGGCAAAACCCTTTGCTGCCGCCGCACTTGCTGGTGCAGGCACTACTGCTCGGGTCGGCCGTACTCTTACCGATTGCGGCGCGCTTTGAGGGAACGCGTCCGTCGATGACATTCACCGACTCTGTCCCGCCGCCAGTTGTTGCTTCGCTCTGGATACTGGCAATCACGAGCTTGCTGCACCTGCTAATGATCTGGGGCGAGGTGTCACTAACGCATCCGACCGCACACGCGCGCGTGGCAATTTGGGAGATGGTGCATGGCCGCTACCAAAGCAATTTCTGGATCGGAATAGTGCTGTCCACGCTGGGCGGAGCGTTGCCTTGGCTGGCGGTTCTAGGCTACGTCAACACCCCGATCGGCGTCGGCGGCGCGCCGCTGGCTTTGGTTGGATTAATGCTGTTCGAGCACGCATACGTGCAGGCGGGACAATCAGTGCCGCTTGCTTGAAACGATGGTAACGACCGGCGACGGCAATATGTAAGTTTTTCGCTTCAAATTGGATACGTTCTGTGAATCGCAAGAAACTGAAAGGACGAAAGATGATGATGATGAACCCCCGAATAACTCGCAGCGCCACGGCGCTGTTTCTGCTAATTGCCGCAGTGCTGGCGTGCAAGAGCGGCACCACCACGAGCGAAACAGACAAGGCCAACAAACTCGTGGATGAAGGCAATGCGGCGGTGCAAGACGCCAAGAAGTTCGTCGCCGACGCTGAAGCGAAGAAAGCGCAAATGATGCAGACTGACGTGCGGCGGCTGGCGGAAGCGCGCGTTGCCGCCGCGGAGTCGATCGCCGCGTATGACCGGGCCGCGGAAAAATGCAAAGCAGCCGCGCAAAAATATGACGAGGCGAGCCGGCTTCAGATCAATGACAAATTCAAGGAATACCTGATTCTGAAAGTGAAGGAATACAACAAACGCGGAGAAATGATCGAGACCGCGAAGGGCACTCCGCAGGCTTTGATCGAGAGCACCAATCGATCGAGTTTCATCATTCGCGCGAATTCGAACAACAGTAAGGTCGACCAGCTCTATAAAGAGGCCGAGGACATCGGATCTCAGGCCGACAAACTGCAAAAAGACAATCCGAATATCTTTAAGTCGTGACGATTGCTGTTACAGAACCGCGAACGGGCCGGGGTCCCCACGCGGGCATCCCGCGTGGGGTGGAGGATGTGAGCGGATGCGAAAGTCAACTCTGATTTCCTGGGTTGTTGTCTTTGTTAGGCAGCTGGCGATCGTTGCCTCTGGCATCCGCTCACTACCGTTCGCGGTTCTGTAACCTCAGGAGATTCAGGTTAATGGT
>DASWQK010000104.1:0-4791 GCA_036403735.1 Pyrinomonadaceae bacterium | reverse complement strand
GATGGCGCCCATTCCGAAAACACCGACGACTGCGCCGCCTGCGAAAGCCCCCACGACGCGGCGCGAAGTTGCCAGCGTGAGATAGATGACAATAAGCAGCGCGACCAGATATGCGCACGTGACTATGATTGGTTCCAGTGTTGTCATGAGTCCGCACCTGAGCTCCTCAATCTGAAAAGCTGCTCATGATGCACCGATTGAACTTTTTATTTCCGAGATCAAGTCTGCTCGATTATTCCAGCCTAACTATCATTGCTTCCAGGATTGCCTGCTCGCGCTCACCAGCTTCGAGTTTCGACTCCCGATATTTGTCCGCCAGATCGATCAATGCGAGTGAGAGCTGATGACTATCTCTAATTAGCGCCAGCGTCGTCAGAGCCTCGAATAGGACTTCCGCGGCCTTAGGCGTTTGTTCGCGGCGCGTCAGCCTGGGAGCTATCTGCATCAAGGCCAGAGCCTTCTGATGAGGCATTTCGATCTCAGCTGCATGAGTAAGTCCTTCAGACAAAGTGTGATCAGCCGACTCCGATTGCTCGGACGCAATGAAGACGTCGACAAGTTCAAGTTCACAGAGGACCCTTGCATAGTTGTCTTTGATCAACTCGCTCACTTCGAAGGCGCGATTATTATTTCCGGAAGTCACGCATAGTTTTGCGATCTCTGTCCGGGTGAGGTCTTGCTGGCCAGCAGTAACCATCAGGTCGATTACCTGCAGAGCTTCATCGTAGTGACTGACCGTCGCATAACCGATAGTTAATGCATTAAGCATATTCTCGCGCATGATCATGGTCTGCTCGCCGTAGATCTTTTCATCCCGGGCTATCTCCACAGCCTCAGCCAGGAGCGTCAGCGCCTTGTCAATATCACCGGCGTGGTAGCACGCCGATGCCATCTTGACGCTCGCGTCCGCGCATTGAAACGGCGCCTTGATCTCCTGAACTACCTGATCGGCCTGATCGTAGCGTCGCAGTTCGGCAAACCCGCCGGCGATTTGCGGCAGGACACTATCTTTGTCGAAGCCTTCAGATTCATCGCAAAGACGGTAGGCGCGTTCCAGGATTTGCCGCGCCTCCTCATCCTGGCCACACTTCTGGTTGAGAGCGGCAATCGTTGCGAGCGTAGGAATCTGCTGTTCGGGAAACTCGATTTCGTTCGCGGCCTGGCTCGCTTCCTGTAGACGCTCGAGCGCCTCCTCGTCGCGGCCTTCGCTATGGGCTTTGACGGCCAGCTCCACTAAGACTGGCGTTTTCAAGTCCGCGTAATCGATTGAGCGAGCGACCTCGAGAGCTTGATCGGTTTGTCCGCGGGCGACGTACGCAAGACCTATCCGGCTTAGTATCGGCGCACTTTCAGCAACGCTGCAGGCGACTTCGATGGCCTTATCAGCAGCGCCCGATTCAGCATAAGCCACCGCCATTTCTTCAGCGGCCATGGCGTAAACGCCATCGTCTTCGATCATATCCGCTAGTTCGCCGGCATAATCAGCGTCGCCTGCCCGAATACACCTGGCGGCAACGCCGGCCAGCGCCTGCTCTCGCTGGTAGGAATCGCCGATGCTTTCTGCCACGTCAACGGCAATATCGAGTTGGCCTGATTCGGCGTACTTGAATGCTATGAGAGATTGCAGTTCAGAACGACCTTCGAGGTTATCAATCGTCCGGGCAATTCCCAGCGCCGTGTCAAGGAAGCCACGTTGCGCGTTGTCATCTTCAGCGAATTCAGATTCCAAACTGCTCACGTCCTCTCACCAGACCGGAGTGCTCTCGACAAAGTGGCAGCATGATACGCTTCTCGACCGCGCGATCAAGATTTGCGAACATGGTTTGCTGTCGTCCTGTCGGGACCAGCGATGAAGGAAAAGCGTGGATCAACTGGTAAGGACGTACAGCGGATCGAAATCAGGGACCCCTTCATCGGCCTGTCCCGCCATCCACCGCAAGGCATAAGCCATTACAGGACTGGTCTTCCCTTTCGTGAAATGATTGGGAATGAACTCCAGGATCGCATGGGATATTGGATCACGGTAGTAGTCGATGTCCATTTCCATTTTGACCAAACCCGGAGGGCTAGTCGCCTTTTCAAGAAAGGTGAACTGAACGTTTGCTTCGCCAAACTGCACCTGCTTGTAACTTTGCGTCGCGCCCGGATGCACTGCGCCGGCGTTTGATTCTTTCTTGAAATCGCCCTGCGTGGCTCCGTCGTGGATTTTAGCTAACAAATCAGTAGTCGCGTGCGCATAGAAGCGATCCTGCTGCGGAGTTTCAGGATGATTCGGTGGCGCGTTAGGAGCCTCCCAAATTACATCACCGTAATAACTGAGAGCGGTCGTGCCGCTATCTCTTGGCAAGCGAATGTCCCCAAGCGCAGTTGTGATATTGAGCAGGGCTGCCAGCGCTAATGGATTCTGATTCATCAACTGCTCATATCGCGCTTTGGCGGCCGCGTCATTCACCGCGCCGGCGCGGAGGAGGGTGAAGAGTTCCGGCCGGGTATCAGGCAACTGATCCCAGGTTGATCGGTTAAAGACGAACTTATGAGGTTTCGGCACGAGCATCAGGTTGAGCACGCGCGTATCATTCTTTGGCATTGTCACCGGAAAAAATCCCGCGTCGTAGTGATGCTTGGCAGAAACAGTTACCCGGAAGTCGTCAACGGGACTATCGTCAAAGGGTAGGTCCTCAAAGAGAAAGCTTTGACCCTTTTTGAAAACGGTGCCAACCTCCTTGTTCGGGCTGGCACTATTAAAAACGTGAATCAGCACGTTCACGTCGACATGGAACGGCTGGCGAGTTCCATCGAACAAGTTAACTTGTAGGTTCGTTGTATCGGCCATGAGGTCTCCTTTACGGTTTGTCGATCCTTCTCAATGCAGTGGTGTGGCCGCTTGGGCCAATTCTGAACAGACCGTGAGTCTCTCAGTCACGACCAGGCTGCGTTACTTGGGTTGGCGGCGTGCAAAAATGTAGCTTAGATCAAAAAGCTAACTGACGAATGTGCGTGAGAACCGCAGAGGCTCCGGGAGTTAGCTCCTGGCGAAATCATGCGCAAGATATTTTGCTGTCTTCGAAAAGTCAATCCTTTATTTCGCTCACCCGCTGCATCGGCCGCTGTTATTAGGTTAATCTTGACAGTGCGCCTAAGCTCACTTAGGCTTGGTCGCAACATCTGATATTGTTTCCTTCCTGATGATTCAAACGCTGTTTCGGTGCAAGGCTTCATGATCAAAAACCAACTTATCAATTTACTTAAGGATAAACGCGCCCGCGTCGGCGTAATTGGACTTGGCTATGTAGGGCTTCCGCTTGCGAGTGAGTTCGCGACCGCCGGAATCAAGGCGACCGGCTTCGAAGTTGATGAGAAGAAGGTCAGCGAGATTAACGCCGGACTCTCTTATATCGCTGATGTCAGCTCGGAAACGATAAAGCAATCCGTCGATGCTGCTCTTCTGAGCGCCACGATAGACTTCGACCTGCTAAAAGAGTGTGACGCGATTATCATCTGCGTGCCGACGCCGCTCAGAAAAACGAAAGAACCCGATGTCTCTTTCATTCTCGCTGCCGCCGAAGAGATCAAGAAACGGCTGAGACGCGGACAACTGATCATTCTCGAATCAACTACCTATCCGGGAACGACTGATGAGGTCCTGATGCCAATGCTCCAGGAGACAGGGCTCAAACTTGACGAAGATTTTTTGCTCGCGTTCTCTCCCGAACGCGTCGATCCCGGCAATCCGCAATTCAAGACCCACAATATTCCGAAAGTTGTGGGCGGCGTGACCGACGATTCAACTGCAGCAGCGGCATTTTTGTATTCGCAGATTGTGAACGACGTTCATGCTGTCAGTTCCGCGCGCGTGGCGGAAGCAGCCAAACTTCTCGAGAACACATTTCGCGCCGTTAATATCGGCATGGCGAACGAGATGGCGCGGCTTTGCTATGCGCTGAACATCGACACCTGGGAAGTGATTCGCGCAGCCGCGACCAAGCCGTTCGGCTTCATGCCATTTTATCCGGGCCCCGGTATCGGCGGGCATTGCATTCCGCTCGACCCGCATTACCTTTCATGGAAAGCGCGGCAACATGGTTTCGATTCGCGATTCATCAGCCTGGCCGAAGAAGTTAATTCGCGTATGCCTGAGCACGTGGTCCAACTCGTCTCAGACGGCTTGAACGACGACCGGAAAGCGATGAACGGCGCGCGCGTGCTCTTGCTCGGCGTGGCTTACAAGAAAGACATCGATGACGTACGCGAGAGTCCGGCGCTTTCGATTATCGATCGCTTGCGCAGCAAAGGTTGTGAAGTGCGCTACCACGATCCTTTCATCAGTGAGCTGAGCTTTGACGACACGCACAAAGCCGGCAGCGGTGATCCGCTCGCTTCCGTCGAATTAGACGATGAGGAGATCAAAGCGTCTGATTGCATCGTGATCGTGACCGATCACAGCGGGATTGATTATCAAAGAGTGGTCAACCTCGCGCCGTTGGTGGTCGACACTCGTAACGCTTTGAACGGCGAGGTGCGGAAAGGTAGCGCCGCGCGGATTATCAGGTTGTGATTATTTTCGCCCTCTCCCTTTGGGAGAGGGTTGGGTGAGGGCCTGAGCGAAAATTCAATTGTTTTGATGGATCTCCTCCAATTCGCTCTCCCGAGTCATATCACTGATCAACCTGATGGACCTGTTCTCAGAATCAGCCTTCGTCTAAGTCTAATCCGTAGATTCTTCGCTCCCGAAGACCAGATAATCAAAATATATTTCGCGCTATGCTTCGCTCCCACACCCCAAAACCCACA
>DASWQK010000103.1:0-4270 GCA_036403735.1 Pyrinomonadaceae bacterium | reverse complement strand
AATGGAATTAAAGTCCAACCTGCTTCCATCCATAGTCCACGCCGGCGAAAACTGCCGGGTCCGCCGGATACATTGATTTGGCGAGCTTGCGGGTATCGTCCGCAAACGGCTTCATCTTCAGATTTGGCTTTGGCCCCAGGGTGGTCATGGCCCGATACCAAATTTGTCCGACCTTTTCCCAGCTGTGGCCGCCGACCTTCTTGGAGGCGAGGCAAAACGCGAGATTGGGCGGGCCGCTACTGTAATGCGGATCCATGCCCGGCGTGATTTGTGAATACTTTGTCGGTTGCGCAGCGAGACAGTGGGCCGCTGCCGGATTCGCCATGTCACGCAGACAGGTGAAGCCCTTCCCAGTTGCCACGGGACCCATGATGTCATGCCCGATTAGCCAATCCGCCTGATTGACGTCCTTATTTCCCTGCCACTGCCGGAACATCGAACCAAAGCAATCAGAGAGGCTTTCGTTGAGGCCACCAGCGTCACCCGAGTAGACGAGCTGAAGCGTGTGCTGAGTCACGCCATGAGTCAACTCGTGACCGATGACATCGTTGCCTTTAGTGAAGTCGACAAAGATTTGATTGTCGCCGTCGCCATAGATCATTTGCGATCCATTCCACATGGCATTGTTGTACTTCTTTCCGTAGTGAATGGACGACATCATGGTCATGCCGGCGTTGTCGATCGAGTTGCGGTTGAAGATCTTCTTGTAGAATTCTGCAACTAAGGTGGTCTCCTTGAAAGTCCGCGCGGCCGTTGGATCGGCGGAGGCACCGGGATTCGGAACCGGCGCTCCGGGCAGCGATTGACCCTGCTTACAGTCGTAAACAGTCACTGCGGGCGCCGCGGCAACAGTGGCCGGAGCAAAGCCCAACTCGGTTGTGATGCTCGTGAGCGCTAAAGCCTGCTCGCGAACTCTTCGAATTTGCGAGCTAATTTTCGCGGTAGCATCAGCGGCGCTGCGAGCCTCTTCTGGTACCTCGGGATCGGCAGCAAGTTTTTCCAGGACGTCGCGAGGAATGATACAACAAGAGCAATACATAGGGTTCTCCTTATCTCGTTTTAGAGTTCATCGGTATCGGGTTTCGAGCCCGCAAACGGACGAACAAACATCTTGTTTGCCCGCCCTTTTTTCGGCGGCGCACCGGTGCGTTGATCGTTCCGGCCAACGGCCCATGCGCTGACGAAGGAATCGCATTAGTTGCGAGGTGCGATTCGTTCCTCTTCGCAAACTGATTTACCGCGCGGGTGAACCACCCGTAGTTAGAGCGACACCTGCGGGCGGCTCAGTTCGTGGTGTCGAAACTGGGAATGCTGAAGAAGTCTAATGAATCACCAGACATTTCGCCCTGTCATAGGGAAACGAACCGTTTGTAGCAAAAAACTTGCAAGGTGCAGAAGATTTATTCACACTCCGGTTCTGAGGTCAAAGAAATGCAAATCTCAAAGTATCGCCGGCTGTCGGGTACACCAAAAAAAAGAAGCGGCTGGATCGCCGCTTCACAATGGACTTGGTGTGAACGAGGTACTATGGAATGACTTTCTTAATCGCCTTCCCCGTTTTCCTCGCTGCCGTCTTGGTTTTGCCGGCTACCGTCTTAGTGGTGTCGACGGTTTTATCTGCGACAGCTTTCGTGCCCTCTTTAGTCTTTTCGGCAACCGTCTTTGATGTATCGACGGTCTTATCGGCCACTGTCTTGCTGACGTCAACGGTCTTATCGGCCACTGTTTTCGCGCCTTCCTTCGTCTTATCAGCAACATCTATGGACTTGTCCTTTACGAACCCGACCGAATCCGCGATCGCATCCCCTGTCGCGTCGAGCGCCCTCTCGGGCGCGCTCTTCATCTCGCGCTCTTCGCCGCTTTCCGAATAGACCTTCACGGTCCGGTTTCCGTCATGAGTGGTTACGACCACCTTCGAGACGCGCGGGTTATCGCGAAACGTCCGCGTCTCAGTGCGCACGCCATTCTCGTTCGTGGTGGTTATCTCTGAATTGTCCGGCCCAGTCGTAGTCGCTGTATTGCTAACGTTGGCATTTGAATTCGCGTTGCTCGTGGTGTCCTCCGCACGTTGACAACTCGCGACCACGATGGCGACGGCTACAATGACAATCATTATTCCCAATTTCCTGATCACTGCCTGGCCCTCCTTCTCAAAGTAAACCCGATCACCCCGGCAACCATTATGCCAGTGAATGACGGGCCGTTTACCTGACCGAGTCCTCGCGGCTTACGTCACATCGAAACACCCATAGGCCCGCGAGAGTACGAAAATAAAACGATTTACTGATTCCAGGTGAGATACTTCGGCGTGGACGTGAGTTCGAGATTCAAGGCACCATTTGTCGGCGTCATGCCACCAAGGCTTTCCCCGGTTGCCGAAACTACTGAGTACTGGCCGGACATGTTCTGTATGATCACGCGGCGAGTCAACGGTGAAGTTGTCCAGGTAGCAAATCGGCGCTCACCGTTCCCGGTAAAAACTAAAATATAGTCGTCAGAGCTACCGATGTTGAGCCGTTCCTGAAAGCGATAGCCGCCTAGAACATGCACGAAAGTCTGCGCGGCAAAGTAGGCCGGCTTGGGATCGTAAGCCGGAGTTTGTCCCGACCGGTAAGGGTTGTGCACTAGCCCGAAATGATCTTCCGGATCGTTAGGATCATTGCCGTCATCATGCCAATCGTACCAAATCGAGAGTGGAATTCCATTCGCCACGTTCGTAAGGAATATACGGCTTAACATCACGGCCTGAGTTTCTTCATTCATGCGCGATGCCGACGAGTATCCCCATTCGCTCGAGATAACGGAGGGCTGGGATTGGTTTGTGCCGGTGCTTTGAGCGCGAATCATCTCACGCAGGCGCGCGTAGTCACTTGCTACGGTTTCCGGACTTGTTTGACGGTAGGGATGGACCGAGACCGCAGACCAGTCGTCGAGCAGCTTTGATTTGAAGCACGACTCGAGAAAACGAAAATCGATTGTAGATGTGGCTGGGCCAATCAGTTGTTCGTTCGGGACGGACGCATGAAATGCGTGGCCTATGTCGTCTGCCAGGGCTTTGTATTCGTCGACGTTCGGCTGCGGCGGCCAAAATATCGCTATGTTTGGCTCGTTGAAGACCTCCCAAACGACGCCACGCCCCGCAAAATGCTTTGCGGCAGCAACGGCCCATTTCACGAATGCGTCCCGTGCGACCCGAGTGCGCACTGATTCTCCTTCGGTGTAGAGCGGATTTCCATAATCCAAAATGAGCAGCGCGCGAATCTTGAACGCGTCAAGATCTTTCAGCAAACGATCGTAGGCAGAAAAGTCATACTTGCCGCGCACGCGCTCTGTGACTTCCCACTTGAAATCCATACGTACCCAATGAAAGCCGGCATCGGCGATCATCTGGATCTCGCCCGGTCTCGGATCTGTGAAATGGATATTAACGCCCAGCGACTGCTCGACCGTGGAGGCGCCAGCTGGCGCGATCCAGCACCCCTCACATTCATTCGATTTGTGATCGGCAGATATCGCGAGCGAGAGGAAGAGAGAGACAACGGCAAGAGCGGTGCGCAACTTCATTAGCATGTAGAGCGAGTTGTGAACTTGCGAGACGGGCGACCACGCAATTCAGAAACCTGCGTTATGACTCGTTCAGATCCCAAAGGACTAGACGTGAGCAGGCGCCGTCAATCGCGACAGTTGCCGCATACCGATCGCCGGCAGCAATGTCACTGAGGCTCCATCGCTGGGCGTCGGTCGCGTCCACTCTACTGTCCAACAACATCGCCGGCAGCCCGGGTCCAACCGAAACATCGAACTGGTTGAGTGGACAGTAAAGTCCTTCTCCGCGTGCTTTGATGTAAGCCTCTTTACGGGTCCAGCAATTGAAGAACGATTGCGTCTTACTTTCAGCCGGAACCTCACGGAACTGTTCTACTTCCGCCTGTGAAAAGAAGTGGTTGGCCACGTCATCAGTCACAAAATCGGATCGCATGTATTCGAGGTCAACGCCGATTTCGCGGTCTCGCGCAATGGCAATCAAGGCAAGTTGATTAGAGTGCGAAAGGTTAAAACGCAGCCCGCCGGAAAGTTTCTTATCGGCGACGGATGGCTTGCCGAATTCGCCAGTCTCGAACTGCAAACGGCCTGGCTTTGTCTGGAGATATCGACCGAGGATTAAGCGAAGGGATGCGCGGCCGACGCAAAAGTGGCGGCGGTCAGATTCGAACTTGAACCGATCAGCGCGCGTGCGGTCATCCAGAGATAATGCTTCGTCGAAGGTCCA
>DASWQK010000102.1:0-2763 GCA_036403735.1 Pyrinomonadaceae bacterium | reverse complement strand
GAACGCAACACAGCCGCGCCCTTGAGCACGAATGTTCACCTGCTTAACTGGGTCGAAAAGATGGCGAATCTGACGAAACCCGCGGCGATTCATTGGGTCGACGGCTCAGTCGAAGAAGACGAAGCACTGAAGGGTCAGATGGTTGAGAGTGGCACGTTCGTTAAGTTAAACGAAAAGCTCTGGCCGGGTTGTTACTATGCGCGTTCGGACGCGAGCGACGTCGCCCGCGTCGAGGACCGCACCTTCATCTGCTCGCTTTCCAAAGACGGCGCCGGCCCTACCAACAATTGGGAGGAGCCGTACGCGATGCGTCGCCGCTTGAAAGAACTCTTCGATGGATCGATGCGCGGTCGCACCATGTACGTGCTGCCGTTCAGCATGGGTCCGGTGGGATCGCCGATGGCGCAGATTGGCGTGCAGCTTACCGATTCGCCTTACGTCGTGGTCAACATGCGGATCATGGCGCGCATCGGTATGCCCGTTTATGCGGAGATCGATAAAGACTACAAACGCGTGGTGCCGTGCATGCATTCTATCGGTGCGCCCCTCACGCACGGTGAGAGGGACGTGCCGTGGCCATGCAATAAAGAAAAGTACATCGTCCATTTCCCCGAGACCCGCGAGATTTGGTCGTTCGGATCGGGCTACGGTGGCAATGCCTTGCTTGGTAAGAAGTGTTTTGCGCTGCGTATCGCTTCAAACATTGCCCGTGACGAAGGCTGGATGGCTGAACACATGCTGATCGTCGGCGTCGAGAATCCGCAAGGTGAAAAGACGTACGTCACCGCCGCGTTCCCGAGCGCCTGCGGAAAAACAAATTTCGCTATGTTGATTCCACCCAAAGGATTTGAGGGCTGGAAGGTCTGGACGGTCGGCGATGACATCGCCTGGATCAAACCCGACGCGAACGGCCGTTTGCACGCAATCAATCCCGAGGCCGGATTCTTTGGCGTTGCGCCCGGCACTTCGGTGAAGACGAATCCGAATGCGATGGCCACACTGGCGACTAATTCGATCTTCACGAACGTCGCGCTGACGCCCGAAGGGGGTGTGTGGTGGGAAGGCATGACTGACGAACCACCGGCCAAATGTTTGGACTGGCGAGGGAATGAGTGGACACCCGAAATCGCCAAACAGACCGGCGCCAAAGCCGCGCATCCGAATGCGCGCTTTACTGCGCCCGCTTCGCAATGTCCGACGATCGATCCCGATTGGGAGAATCCGAACGGCGTTCCCATCAGTGCGATCATCTTTGGCGGTCGTCGTGCGACGACCATGCCGCTGGTCTATCAATCATTCAACTGGACTTCAGGCGTTTACATCGGCGCGACGATGGGGTCAGAGATGACCGCGGCGGCGGCCGGCACGATCGGAAAAGTGCGCCGCGATCCGATGGCCATGCTGCCTTTCTGCGGATATCACATGGGCGATTATTTCCGTCACTGGATTCGCATGCAGCGTTCGCTGAGTGAAACCCCGCGTGTGTTTCATGTGAATTGGTTTCGCAAAGACGCCGACGGCAATTTCATGTGGCCCGGTTTCAGCGAAAACATGCGCGTGCTGAAATGGGTAGTCGATCGCGCGCACGGGCGCTCGCTCGGCCAGGAGACACCGATTGGCTGGATGCCTCGATACGACGACATCGAATGGAGCGGCGTGAACTTTTCGGAAGAGAAGTTCGACGAATTACAGGCGTTCGATCACGGCGCCTGGCGCCAGGAAGTGCTCGGTCAGGAAGAGTTGTTCCTCGATCTGCACGATCGCCTGCCGCCGGAAATGGTTTATGAGCGGGAGCTGTTGATTTGCAGGTTGTAGAGTTTCACGAGCCAGCCTGCGGAGCAGGCGACAGCATAAAGCCTGGGGCGTAAGCACCAGGAACCGAAGAGCAAGATGTTCGAAGCCCGCGAAGCGGGCGACAGCGTTTGAAAATCAGGGCGTCGCTCGTCCCTTTTGAATCTGTCGCCCGCTACGCGGGCTTTGCGTGCGCTAACGATTGAACCTGGGGTTTCGCTACGCTCCACCTCAGGCTTTATGCTGCCACCTGCTCCGCAGGCTAGGCTCACTTCCCAAACACTGTCGACGGATCAATTCTGAGCGCTGCACGTGCCGCTGCGGCCGGTAGCCCGGTGTTGCCTCGGTAGAACTCGATATGTGAATGCTTGTAGAGCGGTGATGAACCACCCGGCCCGCCGATGTTTCCAATTCTCACGCGATCGCCTTCAGCACTTATTTGGAAGTCTGCTACGTGAAACACCGCGAGCGTGACATCCGTCAGATTACCAAGTCGCGGATAGTAGAATAAAACTGCTGCATCAGTCGGTGATGGCTCGCTGCTGTGTGAAGTGAAGCCCGCCGGAACATACAACGGCGAATCGCCTCTGCCGTCGGGACTCCCATACAAGTGAATCGCGTGGGACAAGTGGCCGCGCCGTACTTTTCCATCGTCGCCAGTGATATCGCCGCGGTACAGCGGATACATCGCACCCAGCCCGGCGGGCTCGAACCCGTTAGCGCCGGCGACGGCAGTTGGCCCGCCAAACGTTTGCGCCAGGACTCTGTCGCTGGCGGCCATTTCGCTGGTGTACTCGCGCACGACCGCGTTGGACGGCAGGAACTTTGCGCTCTTAACGCCAACCGCGTGGGCAAATTTTAGCGAGTTGGCTTCGTAGTTTTGATCGCCCACGATCCATGTCCTGGTGAAACCTTCTGAGTTGGACATCCATGTCTGGGTGAGCGATTGAATTCCATCCTTGCCGTAATTGA
>DASWQK010000101.1:0-5210 GCA_036403735.1 Pyrinomonadaceae bacterium | reverse complement strand
TACGCAGGAAGTTGGTGAGTTGATTTTCTATTGAGTCTCAGCCCGAAACAGATTGACGATTTAGTGCTCGCTGGCGCCCGCCGCGTGCTCGCGCGCGCCGCGAATTCACGTTCGCTCGACGCGCAGATTTTGAGTGCACGATTGCGGACCGCCATTGAGAAGTACATTTTCAAACACGATCCTTCGGCGGATGTACGAACGATCGACAAATTCGTTGATACCTTGCACGCTGATGATCTTTGCCTCGTCATCGCGTGCGAGAGGGCCGATGAGCAGGCGTGGAATGATTTGTTTGAGGGTTACGGCGCGACCGTCCGCTCTGCCGCGCGTTCGGCGAGTTCGAACGAGGCGATGGCCGACGATGTCGCGCAATCGATTTGGGCCGAACTGCATGGCCTGAAGACGCGCGAGGTGGGAAAACCGGGTGGCAAGCTTGGCTACTATTCAGGGGTCGGGTCGCTGGGTGGATGGCTGCGTGCCGTCGTCGGACAGCTCGCTATCGATCAGCATCGACGGCAAACCAGGCTGGTCCAGGCTGAAGAGGATTCGGATCTCGATCGGATGGCGCTTGACGATGGCGATTTAGCCGGCGCCGGCGCGTATCAATTGTCGGCCAGTCCTGAAGAATTACTAACTAGTAACCTGGCTTCGGCGGATGTGGAAAAAGCCCTGGGCTGCGCGCTGGCCGAGCTGCCCGATGAGGATCGGCTGCTGATGAAGTTGTACTATTTCGACGGATTGCGATTGCGTGAAGCCGGCGCCGTGCTGGGCGTCCACGAGGCGACCGCGAGTCGACGGTTAACGCGGATTCACGGCGACGTGCGACAACACGTTGAGGCGATTCTGATGAAAGAGCATGGCTGGACCAAGAGTGAGGCGGCGAACTCTCTGGCTGAAATTGCGGCGCAGTTACAAACGGAGGTCGAACCTATGCTGACGGGGAAGACCGGAGTATTGCAAAGTTCCCCCGCCGGAGGGATTAGTTGATGAGCATGAAGGGGATTCGCAAGTTAACTGTGGGTCGGTCGTTCATCTAAAGGACGCGACGAGATCGCGGCGCCGGATGCGCCATCGAGAGCTATGAAATTATTGGTAACAAGCATCGCATTCGTTCTGCTGTTCTCAGCCTCCTGCCAAGCTGTAGCACCTAAGCTGGTGCCGGTGGTTAATCAGACGCTGAAGGACCACAATCTGAATCAGGTTTCGGAAATCGTCTTAGAGCGTGTCTATTCGGGTTGCGAAAGTTGTGGGGACCATCGGCTGACGTTGACTCGGGAAAAGGGTGATGAAGTCAGCGACGTTAAAGCGACCTACGTCGAATTACATTCAAACAAACAACGCGAAGGTAAGCTCTCAGCGTATTACTACAACACGTTGTTGAAGGTGCTGGAATTGCAGAAATACTTTGACATGAACGGCGAATACGCGATGGGTTGGGAGGACGCCCTGCACACGAAAATAAACGTCAAGTTAGGCGAGACAGTTAAGACTGTGCGGACGCGTAACGAAGGCGAAGTGCCAATCGAGCTGCGAACTATTTATCTGGCGATCGACGGCATCGCTTCACACGTAATATGGACAGATGGCAAGGCCTCTAGCGTTACGCGAATTGAGTTTTAGATGACGTCAAATGATCCACAAATGGAGGTACTGTTGCGGCGCTTCACCGGAGGTTTGAGTGGAGAGCCGGCCAACGACCATCTCGACGCGGACGAAATGAGTGCGTTCGCAGAAGGTGGGCTGCCGCCGGCTGCGCGAGCGCAATACGTCTCGCACTTGGCGGATTGCGATCAGTGCCGGAAACAGGTTTCGAGTCTGGCGATCGCGGCCGGCGCTGTAGCTCGCGCAGAACAAAGTGTTGCAGAGAAAATTGAGCGCCGCAGGTTTTGGCAAATACCAGCCGGCTTCTTCGCTATACCGGTGCTGCGATACGCGGCCTTTGGGGCAGTGCTCCTGATCGTTGCCGGCGTTGCGTTTATTGCTCTGCGACCTCGGGGAGATCTCCCGGCTTTGGTTGCATCGCACGAATCGAAACAACAAGAACCGGTTACGGCGGTCAAGCCTGCCACTGACACGAACGGCGGTCTGAATAAGGATTCGAACACAGCGCGGTCCGCGTCAGCTCCCCAATCGCCGGCCACTTCTTCCGATCAAAACCCGAAACGCGATGAAGACCGAGTGGCTGAGAACACCACTCCACCGTTGCAGCCGATGAAGGAAATCGCCAGGCCGGTGGACGAGGCCGAAAAGAAAGCCGAACAACCGATGGTCCCCGCCCAAAAGCCTGGATATGCGCCGGCGCCTCCTGGCGAAATTCAGAGCGGGGCGCGGGCTCAGACTGGCAGCGGCGGCGTGGTAACTCTCAGCGATTCACCAAGAAAAGCAGAGGATAAGCTGACCGCGGCTGACCGTGAACGCGACATGGCGAAAGATAGCGGCCGTAGCGACGACGTGACTCGCACAAAATCTCAACCTTTGTCTGCGATGCGCCGGGCGGAAGACTCAAAACAAAAAGGGCCCAGCCGTAACATGGACAATGTTATGGCCAACAATCAAAGCGCAAATGAAGTGCAAAACGCTGCGCCGAAGACATTGCGAGGCGAAGCTTCGACTGAAGAAAGTCCGCAGACGAGATCCGTGGGTGGACACAAGTTTCGGCGCCAGGGAAATTCCTGGATCGATCAAAAGTTCAAATCCTCCATGACTCTGAAGAACATCTCGAGGGGCTCTGACGAATTCGCCGCGCTGGACAGTGGCGTCCGATCAATTGCCCAGCAACTCAGCGGCGAAGTTATCCTGGTATCAAAGGGAAAAGCGTACCTGATCAAGTAAATCGTCAATCGTAAATCGTGAAATAGTAGAAACCGGAGCCACGAGCCGTTCGTATCGACTTGCAGGGCTGAGTGCTTTCCTATTTTCGATTTACCGTTTACGATTCACTGTCTTATGTTCTGTCCATCCTGCGGAGCCGAATCGACCATCGAGCTGAACTACTGCAACCGTTGCGGAGCGAATCTCACTGCGGCGCTCTCTTCCACGACCGAGTTCGCGCCGATTAATCTAACCAAACCAATTACTATTATTTCACTGGTCGTGCTGTTCCTGACGCTCGGCGGATTTGCCGGCGTGCTCTCTGCCGCCAGCGAGATCAGCAGGGGCGGTGGCGGAAAAGACTTGCCGATGGCGATCATCTTCTTTGGAATGATTACGATTCTCACCCTCGACATCCTCTTGATTCGGCAGCTGTCGAAATTGATCGGTGCGGCGCTTTCGCCCAACCGGTTTGCCACAAAGAAACAGGCGGCGCCTCCGCAGAGTGAGCTGCGTTATTCGCGGCCCGCCACCGCCCGTCTCGAACCCGCGCCCAGCGTTACCGAAAACACAACCCGGTTTCTCGATAACTATGCACCCTCGCCCGTCGCGGAACCCGTGCCTGCCAAAAAAACCGATCGATAGTTTCGTCGTGTTGTCCATTTTCTGCTTACTCAGCGTTCCTCTGCGAAGACCTCGGGCTTCCTCTGCGGTTTGTTTCCCGTGGTAAAGATCAACCGCTGAGGGAAGACTGAGGATTCCACAGAGAGCCGCAGAGAAAAATCGAAGCTATTAGAGGACCGATAGTTTCACGTGTTTGCTCTCACAAATCCGAGTTGGTAGAGTCTGTCGCGCTAGACTCATTTTTTCGAGACCGAGGTGCTTCGGAATGCGCCCAACTCAAGCCACGCGGATTCGCAGGTTAGTTACATACGTCCTGTCCGCGTTTCTGCTTTGTGAACTATTAGTCGTCACCGTGGTTCGTGCTCAGCCAAAGTTCGCGCCGAAGAATTCAGCGGCGGTGGCCCAACAAAAGCGTGGAACCGGTCGCGGTCCATCGCGTACGGCAACGGCGGCGCGCAATCCGCAGATTTCGAAAATCGTCACCGAGATCGATCCGCGGAACATCGAGCGCACCATCCGAAAGTTGGTGAGCTTTGGCACGCGCAACACGCTGTCGGAGCAGAATGATCCGAACCGCGGGATCGGTGCGGCCCGCGATTGGCTTTACGCAGAATTTCTGCAAGCGGCCGTGCACTCCGGCGGACGAATGACGGTTGAGAAGCAGACGTTCGAGCAGCCGAAGGTGGCGCGCGTGCCGCAGCCAACGATGCTGACGAACATCGTGGCGACGCTGAAGGGAACCCAGCCGGAGTCAGCCAATCGAGTCTACGTGGTCAGCGGTCATTACGATTCGATGTGTTCAAGTGCTTCCGACGCAAAGTGCGACGCGCCGGGCGCTAATGACGATGCATCCGGAACGGCGGCCGTGTTGGAAATGGCGCGAGTGATGGCGAAGTACCAATTCGACGCGACAATAGTTTTCATGACGGTGCCGGGGGAAGAGCAGGGTTTGTTGGGAGCGACTCACTTTGCCGAAGAGGCGAAGAAGAGCAACACCGACATCGAGGCGATGTTTACCAACGACATTATCGGGAGTTCGCTCGGCGCCAACGGTCTGCATGATCCCCACACGGTCCGAGTCTTTTCGGAAGGCGTGCCTTCGAATGAAACACCGCAGGAGGCGATGACGCGCCGTAGCGTTGGCGGCGAGAATGATTCGACTTCGCGTCAGTTGGCGCGCTTCATCAAAGAGGTTGGCGAACAATATGTCACTTCAATGAAGGTCTGGATGATCTATCGGCGCGATCGTTACGGTCGGGGTGGCGACCATCAGCCTTTTCTTGAACGGGGCTATGCGGCGGTGCGCTTTACTGAACCGCACGAGAATTATCAGCATCAACATCAAAACGTTCGAGTACAGGATGGGATTCAATATGGCGACCTGCCGCAGTTTGACGACTTTAATTACATTGCGGATGTTGCTCGGGTGAATGCTGCAGCACTCGCGGCGTTGGCGTCCGCACCGGCTCGCCCAAAAAATGTGACGTTTCCTTCGGGCCTGGCGAGCGACACACCCATCAAGTGGGACGCGAACAAAGAACCTGATTTGGCCGGTTACGAAATTGTGTGGCGCGATACGACCGAAGCAACGTGGACACATTCGCAATCCGTGGGCAGCGTCCAGACCTTCACCTTGAAGGGAATGTCCAAGGACAACTTCTTCTTTGGCGTGAGGGCAGTTGATAAGGAAGGTAACCGCAGCCCAGTGACCTATCCCCGGCAGGCGCCGCGCGCTCCGCGCACCGATCAGCCGGCGCAACCTTCTCCGTGATCTT
>DASWQK010000100.1:0-5004 GCA_036403735.1 Pyrinomonadaceae bacterium | reverse complement strand
GCTAATTAGATGTCGGCGCGATTAGTCATGGCTTAGGAGAAGGGGATGAGTAAGAGAATTCGTAATCGGTAGTTCGCTCGCATGGCTTTAGTGCGATCTCTTTTTTAAGGGCCTCAGACGTGCGCAGGACTTTCGCGCGAAAGCTGCTGTCGCTTCTGGTTGACTTGATGGTCGTTGCGTCGATCTGTTCCGCCGGTTGCGCCAGCAACCAGAAGCGGCCGGGGGCCACGTTGGCGATCGCGAAGGTCCCGTCGGCGGCGACCGCATCTTCAAAAAATCGCAGCGGATTGTCGCTGTTCTCGCGTTCGGCAGGCGCCAGGTAAATTCGCAGCGGCGGTAGACTTTGTCCCTCGGGGGTTGTGACGCGACCGCGGAGGCTCGCGCCGCCCTCGGCAATTGCGATCGCAATACCGGATATTTTTTCGCCTAACTTTATGGATATTCCGTTGCGCGCAATGGTCGATTCCGTTTTGATGCCCGGCTTCTGATCCAACGCCACGTCTCTGAGGTACCAACCGGCGGCCGGTAGATGAATGTCAAACCGATAGGTGGCCGATGACAAGTTACGATAATGAATCTCTCCTTTTTCGTTAGGCACAGCCTCGAACGAACTTGAGGCAAATAGAGAGACCCCGGACGTGTCCGCAGTCCTGTCTTTCGCCGCGCCGGATTTTTCTTCCGGTCGCGCGCGCCGCAAGACAACCATTGTTTCTCGCATCGCATTGTCGCGGCGGCGCCCGCAGTTCAATTTCGCGTCCGTTTCTATATTGACCTGCGCGTCAACCGAGCCCATGGCCGCGAGCGCAAGATCAAGGCCGGTTACGTCGGCGCCTCTGACTGCGATCTTACGTGCGGATGATCCGACTACTTCGTTATTGGGTCCACCGCCGCCGATCGCGCTGATTTCATACTCGCCGTCAGAGATTCCGTTCAACTGAAATGTTCTGTCAGGACCGCCCGCCTGAACGCTTGTCATGACGAAGCGACTTTCGAGATCAATCAGTCTCACGCTCGGGGTGTAAGGCAAAGGCGACTGCGCGCCGGAAACTTTGCCGCTAACTGCATGACCTGGCTCGGCGCGATAACGAATGTCCGCGGTGGCCTCCTGATCTGAGCGCACTACGATTTCGGCGGCAGTGTCGCGAGTTGAGGCAGGCGCGAAGGTCATCGCGTCGTTTCCGAAAGGATTCACCGATCCAAAATATTGGCCCTGACCTCCGGCGGCAACAATGTAGGTGCCCGGCTGTAATCCGTAGATGCGATAGTAACCGCGATCGTCAGTGAATTTAGGTTGAGAGAAGGCGGGGGTCGCAATCTTGTTTCCTTCAGTGTCGCGAATCTGATAAGCACGAACGCTTATGTTTACCACCGGCTCGCCGGCGATGTTTGTAATAGTGCCGGCAATGACCGCGCCCTTGATCAATGTCAGTTCCGCTCGGTCTCCCGGTCGATAAGTCGGCGTAGATTCATTCGGAAACTGGATCACATATCCCGGCGCGCTCAGAAAAACTCTGTACATGCCGGCATCGAGTCCCTGCACTTTGAACAACCCTTCGTTGTCGGTTGTCGTGCGGTGACCGCCGGAACTTCCGAAGGCGCTGAGAGACACACTAACGCCAGAAAGTGGTTGGCCCGATTCGCTGACGACGCGACCGCTAATCACATTGTCCTTCGTTTGCGCCGCGGGCTCTTGCGCCAGGGCGGCCAGAGAAATCAGTAGCGTGATCGCGAGCACCGATATTGCCTGAATGCTTTTCAATCTCATCAGGGACCTTCCTTGGGTGTCAGGTCGAGCATGAACAGAACTTCTGATTCGGAATCGTCAGTAACCGTCACGGTTTGTTTTAGGGTCCTGGGAAAGCCGCGCGGCAAATTGTTCGTTGGACCAAACGATATGATCTGAAGCACAACCTCGTATGTGCCGGTGGGAATGCTTTGCGCCACAAACCGGCCGCGCGAATCTACTTGCGCTGATGACACTCCGTTCGTGTCGTTTTGACGTCGCACCGAAACGAACATTATGGCGTCTGCCGGCAGCGTGCCTCCTTCGACCTTGATCTGGCCCTTAATAACTCCGGTTCCATACGCGAGATAGACTCGAACGCCGGAGATACTTTGGCCGGGTGCGAGCTCAATCCGGCGACCCGGCGATGCGCGTTCATGGACGATCCGAGAGATGGTAATCCCCCTTGAGTCACTCGAAGTGAAGCCGGCGATATCGATCTGGACCTTACCCGGACGCAAGCCGTCGAGTTGAAACGTACCGTCAGACGCGATTGGCGAAGTCGTGACGCTCATGGAGCCCTGAATAGTGTTTGGAGTTGCTTGTACATAGCCGGCCACGACCAATCTGGAGAGCGTGGCCAGGGCTTTCTTATCGGTAATGCCATCCGTCACGACGACGCCTGAGATGCTCAACCCGCGCTGTGCTTTGACTTCCAAGTCCGCTATGTCGCCGTCCGTAACTTCAAAGGGAAGCGGGTCGCTGTATACCTTGGGGCCTTGATTGGACGTTTGATTGAACATCGAATTCGAACTAGCCATGATTGCGTAGCGGCCCGGCGCGATTCCTTCTAACCGAAACTCGCCCTTCGAATTAGTGGGCGTGTTCGGCGAGTAAGTGCCGCTGATAAAGGTTTGATTTTGATTCTGCTGAAGCACGCCAAACGAGTAGTCAACGCCGGGCAAAGGTTGATTTGTATCAGCATCGACTATTCGTCCGGTTACGGTATAGGTACGCGAGCGGCCGCCGACGGTGATGTCAATATTCTTCGCTTCGGCGCCTTCGTTGAGATCTACGATCGAAGCTTTCGCAGCTTCGGCAGTGTTCCCATAATAAGTTTTCGGATAGTACCCTGAGCCTGAGCCTCGCAAGGTGGCAGAACGTCCGGCGTCGTCGCCTACGCTCACTTTGTAACGAGCCGCTGCCAATCCGTAAATGCGATAGATGCCGCGGTCGTCGGTGTTGTTCATGGAAAAGTTTGCCGGCCGCGCCGCCAGCCCTCGCACCGGCTCGCCTCTGTCATCGATGGGAGTTAGCGTGATGCGTTCTTCCATCAGTGGTTTGCCATCTGCGTCGGTGACTCGACCGGTGATCACCGCGCCGCGCGTTAATTTAAAATCGATCCCTTCGACAGTTTCATCGGCCGATAAATTAACGACTCGTCCCTGGCCGTACATTGGATTTGCGGGAAGCACGTATGTAGGCGCAACCGCACTCACGTTCATTTGCCCCGCTGACAGTCCACTGATTCGATACTTACCTTCGGCATCAGACGTGACCTGGGCGACGACGGCCTGGGTATTGATGAGATTCGCGGCGACCAAAACTCCCGGCGCGGGTTTCTCGCCGATCATTACCCGCCCGGTGATCGAAGATGTTGCTTTCGGTTTGGCGTCAGGGGTCTGCCCGTAAACGCGGCTCAGCGGATGTGCGACAACAGCAGTCGCGAGGATTGAAGAGAACCAAAGAAGCCGTTTGAGGCTGGCCATAGGGGATCCTCCGCTTAGAAAGGCTGGGCCAATTGTGGGCGTCATCATCGCACCGTCTTGCGTCCCGCGCAACAAAACCACTTCGGTATCCGGCCGGTCGAACTGGATACGAGGCGGCGAGTTAGACTTACGGAAAAACCGGCGCGACGTACGGGAGCGCAAAATCGGCTACTTCCTCACAGGGCTTTAACGTGATGACTTTCTTAAGGGCTTCAGCAGCTTGAGAAACTTTCGCCCGCAATGTCGGGTCCTGCCGAACTGATTTCGTTGATCCTGAATCATTCTCGGCCGCCAGCCGCGCGACAATCCAATATTTTCCCGGCGCGACATTGTCGACAATGAACCGGCCGTCAACCTCGATCCAGGATTCATAGAATCTCAACAGGTTCTCGGCGGCTTCCGGTTCCACCGGGATCAGATAAACGCGCAAACGCGGCGGCAGGGTTTGAGCTTCAGTCCCGGAGATACGGCCACGAAGAAGAGACGCGCCTTCGGTGATGGTGACCATCAGACCAGAAACTCTTTCGCCGCTTCTTACTGCAACTCCGCCTCGCGCCGTAGCGAGACTGCCGGTCCTTGACTCTGTCCGTGCGGGTCCCATGGTTATCGATCTTAGGTACCAGCCGCTGGCCGGCGGGCGCGGATCAATTCGATAGGAACCGGGCGGTAGATTTCTCAAAGTGAAAGATCCCTTCGCATCGCCAACACCCTGGGCTGTATAGCTGGCCGCTGAGATGGATACTTCCGGCGCGACGACTTTGGGATCGGCTCCGGGTTTCTTTTCTGGTTCGTATCGCCGCGCGTAAACGAGCGTTTCCGCCGCCGCGGTTTCTCTGCGCTTGGCGCACCCAGCTTTCGGATCGGGTTCGAAAACAAGGCGTCCGTCGATCGAAGCCAGCGGAGCCAGTGTCAAACTGATTCCGGTAACGTCCGCGCCGTGGACAGTTACGCGCCGCGGCGGCGAACGTAACTGATAGCCAGTCGGCAGGTATTGTTGTGCCGACATTTCATATTCGCCGTCGGGTATACCAAGCAGCGCGAAACTCGAAGGGTCCGGATACGATGTTCCACTGTTAGCGATCTGAGTCCGATCACGAAGGTCTGTAAGTGCGATTGAGGTAGCGGATGAGAATTGTATGTCTGATGTAATCATGCCGGAGAGTTTGCCGCTCACCGTGTGCCCCCGCTCGGCGCGATACTGAATATCAGCAGTTATCTCATCACCTTCGCGTACGACGATTTGGGCAGCGGTATCGCGTGGCCCCGATGGATAATACGTGGGCGCATCAAGATCGTACGCGCTCGGAGCAATCGTTCCGACACGCGGCCTCGTGGCTATGAGGATATAGGCGCCGGGCGGCAAGCCGTATATTCGGAACACCCCGCGGTCATCAGTTCTTCGTTCAAATCCTCCAGGGAAAGCGGCGGACAACTTCTTACCATCTATATCGCGCACACGCGTTGCGAAAATGCTCACGCCGACCAGCGGGCCGTTTGCGCCAGTGATGGTAC
>DASWQK010000099.1:0-14206 GCA_036403735.1 Pyrinomonadaceae bacterium | reverse complement strand
TGAGAAGTGGGTGGGCATGCTTTCCATAAGGGACTTGCTGCGTGTTGAATTAAGCGAGCAGGGTGATGAGTTGAAGTTGCTCCAGGAATACATCAGTCAGTGAGCAGTGAGCAGTGAGCAGAAAGTGGAAAAAGATCATTTGACATTTGTCATTGGACATTTTCCATTTGGTGATTGAAAACAAACGAGCATAGAAATCTCATAGCTTCAGGTGGACCAAGGATCTCAAAGCTCCTTTGGGAGCGACATATAGCTCCTAAAGGAGCTTTTGCTTATCTAGCGGCGGGTTCTATAGACATGATGCTCCTAACGGAGCAACCAAAACGAAAGTAATCATGGCGCTCAATCGTCTAACGTCTCAAATGAAATTTGTTCTGGCTCTGATAACGTCCGTGTTTGTATTCGCGCTGGCGTGCAGTCATCCGCCACCGGGACGAGGCGCCGGAGAAATCGAAACCTCACAATCGTCGCAATCCAGCTTCAAAGTTGAAACGGTCATTCCTAACCTCGAAATCGTCTGGTCCATTGTTTGGACGCCCGATGGCCGCATGCTCTTTACTGAGCGGCCGGGTCGCGTGCGCGTCTTTGAAAATGGAAAGTTGCGGCCGCAGCCTCTATTCGTGGTTCCGGATGTCGAACCGCGCGGCGAGAGCGGGTTGATGGGCATCGCGCTGCATCCGCAGTTTGCCTCGAATCATCTGCTTTATCTTGCTTATGCGTATAACTCGAACGGTCAGCAAGTGCGCGTAGCTCGATATCGCGAGACGCCGGCCGGTTTTGTCGATCGAAAGGTCATCATTGAAAGCATTCCCGCGGCGCAATTCCATGCCGGATGTCGCCTGCGATTCGGACCGGACGGCAAGCTCTACATCACGACCGGCGATGCGACTGATCGACAAATCGCTCAACAGTTGAATTCGCTCGGCGGCAAGACGCTGCGCCTGAACGATGATGGCAGCGTGCCGAGCGACAATCCGTTTGTTGGTAAGTCCGACGCCCGGCCGGAGATTTGGACCTACGGAAATCGCAACTCGCAGGGGATCGATTTTCAGCCCGGTACGAATCTTCTGTGGGAGACAGAGCATGGGCCCAGCGGATTTGATGGACCAGGCGGGGGTGATGAAGTGAACATCCTCGAGCGCGGGAAGAATTATGGTTGGCCGGTGATTCATCATCGCGCGACGCACGAAGGGATGGAATCGCCGATCCTCGAATACACGCCCGCGTGCGCTCCGGCGAGCGGCATGTTCTATCGCGGATCACAGTTTCCGCAATTCAAGGGTAACTTCTTTTTTGGCTGCCTGCGCGGCGAACGAATCATTCGCGTCGTCGCCAGTGGCCGGCAAGTTGTCAGTCAGGAGAATCTGTTGGAAGGCAAGTATGGTCGCATCCGCGATCTCGCCGAAGGCCCGGATGGATACATTTATTTTTCGACTTCGAATCGCGACGGGCGCGGTAACCCGGCGAGTGATGACGATCGGATTCTGCGAATGATGCCGGCAAAATGACGAAGTCTTGTCAGTACCATCCGCGTAAGCGGATGGGATCAAGACTTAAGACATGGAAGCTCATTATTCCATTTGCTGACGCAAATGGTACTGACTCGTTTGCTCGCGCTCCCAGCTAAATCTTCTGCGCGAGTACGGCTGTCTTACTCCAGCCGATAACCTGAAATGGTGGAAAGCGATAATGGCTGACGACCTGGAAGTGTCGATCGGTAGTCTCTGCCAGGTCGTCCGGTGGATGGACTTTGAATCTGAATAGCAACTCCAGCAGTGTGGTCACGGCTGTCGGCCGCATCGGCAGGTGCAGAAAATAACCTCCCGGTGAAATCACGCGGGCCATTTCGGTGAAGCCATCTTCCAGCGGCACATATTCCAACACTCCACTGGTCACGACCAGATCGAAGGCATCGTCAGGGAAAGGCAGTGCCAGCACGTTGCCTTGCGCGAAACGCACTTCCTGCTGCTGCGGATTGTTCTTGTTGACGTATTTTCTTGCCGTGGCCATCGACGACGCGGACAGATCGATCGCGGTTAACTTGACTGGAACTTTTAGCGTTCGCAGGAGCGCCAGCGTCAATGTGCCCGTGCCGCAGCCCGCGTCGAGAATTCGGGCGTTCTCGAATACCGGCAGCGGGTGCGCCTCCATATACCGATCAAGCGATCGGCCGTAGCCATTTAATTTGAACGAGAGATCATAAAAGCGCTCGATGCGATCATAAAAAGAACCTGCCCGGGCCTGGGTCTTGGTCGCTGTCAGTACGTATTCGGCCATATTTGGATGATTGCGGTCGCGCTATTGAAACCTACCTGCGCGCGCCCGTCAAGTAATAAGTCACTAAAACACGAGGGATTTTAACGTAGCAGGGGATAAATCCAAAACCCTGCGCTTTTGCTCACGTTTAGGTGCAAGAAGCGAACGGCCGCGGCGTTCTGCTTTTGTGAGTCGGAGTCTATCAGAGAGAGGGGAATTGAAATGTCGAAAAAACTTGCGGCCCTGTTTGGTGTAATCACTTTTGCGATCGCGATGGTTTGCGTCGCCGGCTATGGCTCGCGGAAAGCAACCGCCGCCGAAGGGGAAGTCAATGCGGCGCCGTTGGATTCTGCCGCGGACACAGCAGTGGTTGAGAATGGATTTTCGGTTGAGGTCTTGATCGGTGGAGCGTCTACAACGGAATACGCCGCCCGCGGTCGTCGCTATGTTGAAGCGCTGGAGAACGCCGAGTACGAATTGCGAATTCACAACCCCACGTCGTCGCGAGTCGCGGTCGCGCTATCAGTCGACGGGTTGAATACAATCGATGCGCGACACACGAGCGCATGGGATGCCCACAAATGGGTCGTCGAGCCTTACGGCACGATTAATGTTCGTGGTTGGCAGATGAGTTCTGAGAATGCGCGCCGATTTTACTTCACGACTGAACGTGATTCTTACGCAGCCAAGTTGGGCCAGGCGGCGAATCTCGGCGTGATTTCAGCGGTGTTCTTTCGCGAGCGCGCCCCGATCACAATCCTGAGGGCAACGCCTGCCGAGCCAAAGCGTGGCGTCGACAAAAATGAGCGGGCGCCGATGTCCATGCCACAGTCATCGAACGGCACGGGATCGGTAGCAGGTGAAAGCTCAGACACAACTCGCGTCCCAGGTAAGCAAAAAAGCGTCCAGCCATATCCGGCGCCTGATGACGAATCGGCCGCCACCGGCATTGGCCGTTCAGTCCGGAACGACGTGCAATGGATCAAGATGGATCTGGATTCGCGGCCGGCGGGCGAAGTGATGATTCGCTATGAATATCGTGCGTCGTTAGTAAGACTCGGCATCATTCCGCGTGATTACCCAAGGCCAAACACACTCGATCGGCGTGAGCGCGCACAGGGATTCGAGCCGAAGTATTGTCCGGTGCCGTAGGTGGCGAAGGGCAAGGAGCAAAGGGCACAGAGCAAAGAGTGTGCGCGGCGGGTTCGGTCACTTTTCGGATCCGGCTACCGTGGTTATGGCTCTGCCACTCTGATGCGCGGCAAGTCTCTGACTGCCGTCACCGAAGCCCTTTACTCTCGGTCTCCGACCGCGGTCATAGACCGCCGGATTTAGGGAAGCTTTTGTCGGCAAGTCGGAGACTTGCCGCGCATCGGCGTGGCAAAGCCATACCGTTAGTCGTCTTGCTCTTCGTTGGAAATGATGGGGCCAGGGGCAGGAAATATCCAGGCTGGCTCTTCGCCCTTTGCGCTTACCGCCGATTCAGATTCGAATCGTACAGTTGCCGATAAGCGCGATAGTAAGACATGACTTTGAAGACGTAATTCTTCGACTCACCAAAACCAACTTCCGCAGCGAAGACACCGGCGTCGCTCTGGTTCGTACGGCCGAGCCAGCGCGCGACGTTGTCTTCGCCGCCGTTGTATGAAGCGGCGATAGCCTCCGCCAGGCCCGCAAACATACGCGAGAGTTCAGCCATGTATTCAGTGCCGACCGCGATATTGGTTGCCGGTTGATAGAGCGAATCATCCGTCACTTGCTTGAGCCCCGCGCGAGTCCCGTATTTCTGCGCTGCGTCGATCGTCAATTGCAAAAGGCCGCGAGCTGCCGAAGGTGATTTCGCATTGGGCTTGAACTGGCTCTCCTGTTTCATGATCGCCAGGACCAGCCTTGGATCGAGTGCGCGTTTCCTGGATTCGCTCAGAACCTGGAATCGAAATGGCGCGGGATAGGCGGCCGCCGCTCGTTCGATAGACGCGCGGACAGCGCCCGCGCGATCCGTCGCGCGTTGCCGCGCGCCTGCGTCATTCATCGCCGCCAGCCGGTTCGTCGCCAGCCCGCCATAGTAAGAATCGACATTATCGGGAATCATTGAAAAGATGCGAATCGCGTCCTGCGTGCGGCCGGCGCGGTCCAACGCATGCGCTTTCAGATAAAGCACCTCGTCCGCGCTCGTATTCGCAGCTGTGGGAATCGGTTTTTGAGTCAGCTCATCGGCAGTCTGCACCGCATGACTCCAATCACCGAGAGCAATATCCAGACGCAGCCGGGCAAACGCCGCGCTGATTTCCGTCGCGGTGCCCGCGAATCGTTGTCGGGTGCGATCGATCCACACAATCGCATCCTGTGGATGCCCTGATTCACGATAGCCGTCGATGATGTTCAGGTGGGCCGTGTCCACGCGTTCGCCATTTGGATATTTGTTGAGGTACACGATGTACCGCGCGGCAGCTTCATCACCGCGCCCCATGCGGAGCAGAGATGACGCTGCGAAGTTCGATCCTTCCCGGCCTTCTTTGGTGTCGGGGTAGCCTCCGGCGACGCGCTCGTACATTTGCCGTGCTTCTTCGTAGCGACGCTCCTGATAGTAAGACCGCGCGATTCCAAACAGGGCGCCGGGCATGTTCGGATCGTTGGGATAATTGTCGAGGACCGCCTGCCAGTGTTCACGCGCGGAAGCGAAGGCGCGGTTAGCCATGTAAATCGCCGCGCGCCGCATGTGTTCGGCCGCCGGAAGCTGGGCCGGCACTTTCGATGTGCGGTCGGCGCGATCGCTCATGCGCACAGAGTTTAGGGAAGCATCGGTCGCACTTTGAGCCCACGTAGACGACCCGACTCTCCCGCCGGCAAACGCGGTCAACAGGATTAGCGCGAACGAATCAAGCCGCTGCTTCCTGATTGTCTTCAATAATTTCATAACTCGTTACAATCTCAGCACTGCCGCGCACGGTTGCGGCAACACTGCAATACTTCTGATCGGAAAGTTCGATCGCGCGCGCGACTGCCTGCTCTGAAACGCCACGTCCTGTAACAATGTGCTTCACGTAAAGCCGCGTGTACGCGCGGGGAAAATCTTCGCGGCGATCGCCATGTACTTCGATGCGATAGTCCGTCACATGTTGCCGCTTCTTTTTCAAAACCGAGATCACGTCAACCCCAGTGCATCCACCCAGGGCAAGCAATACCAATTCCATCGGAGTCGCCGCGCTGCCGCGATGAGAGTCAGTTTCGATCGTCTGCGCGTGACCCGAAGGTGTGACCCCCACAAAGAAATCGTTACCCGCGAAATGAATCGTCGCTTTGCGTTCGTCCTCTGCCATTGGGTGCTCCTGGTTCTTCAAGTGAAGAATAGCATGGCCATTTCAAGATGTGAGGTTCAGCAGCGCCGAAGGCGCGGCATTCAATAGCCACGGCCGTAAGGCCGTGGATCGGCCGTGTTAATGAAATCAAGGCCCGCAGGGCCGGCATTGGGGCAAGCCATAATTTTTGAATTAGTGCCGCAGCTTCGGCGCTGGTTGGCTTCCTCACAGAATTCCACGGTCTTACGACCGTGGCTATTGAATCACGGTCCTTCGGACCTGTTGTCGTCTTGAAGGCGGGAGGCAATCACGGCGCGAGTTCTTTCCTTAATTCGCGCTCAGTGTCTTCGCGTAACTGTTGTTCGGCCCGAGCGTTTTCCAGTCCCAGGGGCAAGTTCTTTCGTCCTTCATCGAGGCGCTGCAACATGTAATTCGTCTCGGCCCAACTGGCGCCGCGGCTCGCCGCCGCTTCGATCATCTGCAGACGGGCTTCGGCCTCCGCCCTTCGCGACGAGCCTTCCTGCTTCAGCATTTCCAGGCGCGTTCGATCCCCGGACAGCTCATCCAGCAACACTGACGTATCAGGCGCATTCAGGTAGCGGGCCCGGTTTATTCGCCTCTCCACCAGAAGCAAATCGCGGCGGGCGCTCGCAGTGAGGCGAGTGGCGTTCAATCTCAGGGCCAGCGTTTCCCGATACGCATCGGCGAGCAATGGCTGCCGTTTCTCCATGTCCCGGAGCGAACGCTTCTCGCCGCTTGTTAATTCATTCAGAAAGAAACCAACTTCGTCGGCAGTAATACCATCAGATGCAAGGCGGTCTCGCAGTTTTCGCGTCCATTGCCGCCGGTAAGCCAGCAGAAATAGCAGGACAACCACGGCCGCTATCAGCGAAAACGGGGCGGAAGTAATCGCGAGCACCAGAAAAAGTGGCGAGAAACCTGAGAGCAGATAGGCCAGCAGCAACGCCGCAGGCGGCGCAATCGTGACTCCGGTCAGGGCTGCGTACGGGGCCGTGCGCCAAATGCGCGCGAGTCTTTTTTCCCGCGCGGTGATTTTCCCGGGACGTTCGGGCACCAGATCTTTTGATAATTCACTTTTCACGATCGTAGGTCGATTATGATACTCGCCTGAAGCAGTGGCAGGCCAGCGCCAGCATATCCCGGCGTAAACCGCTACTGTTTACCTAACGCCCGTTGTAATATGTGCGAGGTTGCAGCGTTTCGCGAAAAACAAAATGATGATACGCAGGATCAGTAAGCTTGTGCTTGTCGGAGCGATCGCGTCTCTGGCAGGGTCGGCATTCGCTCAGGATGGCCGCGCGCCTCGCGGCACTCCAAAACCGGTGACGGTGCCCGTCTCGATTCGTTTGCGCGGTCCGGCCCCCGTCGAAATGAAATTCGTTGATTTCATCCTCCGTGAAGACGGCGAGCTGCAGCGGGAGATTTCGCGTCGCAGTCAAGTCGATAGTCCAATGACCCTGGCGATTCTGTTTCAGGATGATTTGGTTTCGTCTGTGGCGGTCGAGATCAAGAACATGGCGAACTTCATTCGCAACAAGCCGGGAGGCGACCGAGCAATGGTGGCTTACATCCGGCCAGGGTCGCTCGAGGTGCGTCGCAAATTCACCAACGAGTTGGATAAAGCAGCCCAAAGCATTCGCGCGCCACAGAGTCTCGCCAGCGCGGGTGCGTACAATCCTTACGTTGAAATCATCGAAGGTCTCAGGCGTTTCGATTCCCAGCCAATGGGACGCCGCGCCATGATTGTGGTGAGCGATGGCATCGACGTAGCGCGCGGCGTGGATAGCTCAACTCCGAGTCAGAGCCTGGATCTACAGCGGGCGATTAGCGAAGCGCAACGCCGGGGCGTGGCCATCTATTCAATCTTCGCCCCACCGGCCGCGGCAACAATGGCGGGGCTGACCCTGAACGGGCAGAGTTGTCTGCAGCGACTCTCAGATGAAACGGGTGGTCGAGCTTTCTTTCAAGGTAGCGCAGCGCCCGTCAGCTTCGATCCATTTCTGAAGGAAATCGATCAGCTACTGAATCTGCAGATCGCCTACACTTATCTTTCGACTCATACCAACAAAGGTTTTCACAAGCTGGAGATAAAACCACTCGATCGTGACGTCGAGATTCGACATCCGGCGGGTTATACGCGGTAGGTTCAGGCGATATTCTTTTTGATTGCGGACTGCCGGCGTTCCATTTCCTTAATCTGCATTTGCAGGTCCAACAGGTGCAAGTCAAGCATCAATCGCAAATCGTTATTCAGTTTTAGGCCGTGCTCGAAATCCTTCTGCGCCTCGCTGTTCTGTCCCTGCGTCTGGCGCGCGAAACCGCGCTCGGCAAAAACCAGCGGATTGCGATCGTCAAGCGCGATGCTCTTATCGAAATCAGCGATCGCGAATTTTGCGCTGCCGATGATTAGGAACGCGCGGCCGCGTTTGAAGTAGGCTTCGGCGTCCTTCGGATCGTACTTGATGGCCCGATCGAAATCCGCCAACGCTCCCTCAATGTCCATTCGATTCGACTTGATGTATCCGCGATTCAGATAGGCCTGGGTGATGTCGTGATTGCTTACCGCCAGGTCGGGAGCCAGGTTCGCGGTCACCTCGTAATCGTCAATGGCACCGTCGAGATCGCCTGCCGCGCGCCTCGCCTTGCCACGGTTCAGGTAGGCGTCGGCATTTTTCGGATCGATGCCAATCGCGCGATCGTATTCAGCGATGGCCCCGACGATGTCGTTGCGACTGAAACGTTCGATGCCCTGCTTGACGTATTTTTTTGCGGATTGAGTGCGTTGAGCTGTGGCTGTCAGCGGAATCGCGATCAGGAGACCAACTGCGAATAGAAGAGAACGCTTCATCGTCAGTTCCTTATTCCGTAGCCCGTCAACGGGCGCGAGACGAGAGTTACTGCACCGTGGCCGGCAAGAGCGAGCCGCGCCGGTCGGACGCGATCCCATAACCCTCACCAATCTTGCCAATCATTCCGTGAAAGTGAACGTCAGTCCCCGACAAAACCAAAAGCACATCGCCGGCCACGTAGCGCGTGCCGTCGATGCTAAAGCGAATTACGGTGGCCTGGCCGTTTTCCTGCTCAACCGTTTCAAATGAAAAATCGTCGGCGTCAACGACGAAGGTCTGGGAGTGTGTTGCTGTCCTTTGCGCGTCCGGCATGGGAGAGATTATGAACGCAGAGCTGGCATAACACAACAGCGAGCCGCCTTGGTGGGGTGAATCTGTTGGGGGTGGTCAAACGGGGCGCTAGCCCGACCGTGAGGGAGGGCGCACGCATCGTAAGTAACGCCCTCCCTGACGGTCGGGCTACTGCCCCAGTAATGAGCTACTGGCGCGCGATGGTCGGCGCCGTGGTGTAACTGTCGCGCGCGCGCACCACGAGATTTGGAAAACGCACGCGAACTTTGATACCACGTTCACCACTTTCGTTTGATTTTTCGTGTGCGTAGTAACCGAGGCTGTATTGCACTCCCAGCTCTGCGGTTATCGATTCAAAGGCGGGCCCCACATCGCGCAGATCGTCGGCTTTGTAAAAACGGCCGCCCGTCTTGTCTGACAGCGCGCGCAGATAGGGTTCGCTCAACGCATAGCCTTTCATCAGACGCTCCTGAACCTTGCGGCGCGCTTTCTCGCTCTTGATTGCGCTGAGGCGCTGCGGCAGTTGCGGCAGGGTGTTGTATTGCACGGTGTAAACCATGATGTCCTGCTCGGCAATTTCATCCAGCGTGCTTTTGAAGCTCGCGGAGAGGCTGCTTTGATCGACGCCGTCAGTCATCAGCACGATGGCTTTGCGTCCAGGAATTTGCGCCATTCGTTTCAAGGTAAACTCGACCGCATCGTAAAGGACCGTACCGTCGGTAGCTGCCGGAATATGAAGCTTCGATTGGCGAATGCTGCGGACGTCGGCGACGTCAGTCAGTAAGTTAATCTTGCCATCGAAGGTAATCGCCATCATCCGATCGTTTAAGCGCAAGCGACTGAGGAAGGTGTCAGCGGCTCCGCGGATTTGGGCCATCTCATATTGCGTCGAGCCGCTCACGTCCAACATCAACGCGACGGTAAAAGGCTTCTCGACCGAAGCGAAGTACGCAAGACTCTGTTCGACCCCGTCTTCGTAAATGTGAAAATCTTCTTTGCGAAGATTTGCGATGTAGCGGCCGTTGCGATCCAATACGATTGCGGGAATCGTGACCAGCGTCGGACTAACACGCGTGCTGCTGGTCCGATCCGTCTGTCTGTTCGAAGAATTGGATTGATCGCCGGCTGGTGAATAAGTGCTGCCAGAGCGCAGGACGGGCGGCTTGCGCGCAGGGTCAGGCGATTGCGCGTTCAGCGCTTTCACGCCAAAGAATAGGAACAAAGCAATTACCAAAGACGCCGTGGTACGTCTCATCATCATCATCGACCTCGCTACTCAGCGTTTCAGAGATTAATAAAACGACGAAAAGCGGTGATATTTCAGTGGCCCAGAATCTTATGCGTTAACCCGGCATCCATTTTTGGGTTCGAGTGCCGGCGGAAAAGCATCGACCACGAACCCACACAAAACGTCTTTTGGTGCCGATTTCGAGTGATTTCGTGGTTCGTCTTCTTTCCGCTTTACCCTTCGCCATTTTCCCCTTAACCTATCCTTCATGTTTCGCGTTATTCGATACATCGTCTACGCCTTCAGCGGCATTCTGTTGGGCGGTCTGATTTTCGAAGCGGCCACCTTGCCGCACGTCGGGACGCTGCAGACCGAGAATCCAGCGACGACTTCCATGATTGAGACGCGGATTCGTGAGGCTGAACGCAACGGCGCGCCGCCAAAGCGGGTGCAAATCTGGGTGCCGCTCGAAAAGATTTCGCCGCAGTTGCAGCGCGCGGCCCTGGCCGGTGAAGACACAAACTTTGCCACGCATCATGGTTTCGACTACGAGGCGATTCAACGGGCGTGGGACCAGGCCCAGAAGGAAGCCGACAAGGAAGCGAAGCAGGAAGGCGAGAATGATTCATGGCTGCCGAACATGCCGGATTTCAAGCGTGGCGCGTCGACCATCTCGCAGCAGCTCGCGAAGAACCTCTATCTTTCGAGTGAGCGCTCGTTTATGCGCAAGGGTCAGGAAGCCATCATCACCTACTTCATGGAGCGCAACCTGACCAAGCGTCGCATCCTTGAGATCTATTTGAATGTGATTGAATGGGGCGATGGAATCTACGGAGCCGAAGCCGCGTCGCAGTATTACTTTCACAAACCCGCCGCTGGGTTGAATGCGCGCGAAGCCGCCTTTCTTTCAGCCATGATTCCCAATCCGCGCACCGTCTTCAACCCACAAATCGATCCCAAACGCGTCGCGCGGCGACAACGAATCATTCTGAAATTAATGCCGGGCGTGAAGATGCCGCCAGGAACTGGATGACGCTGAAGCTCTCATTCACATCCGGCTTCAGCCGGGTGATCGGGAATGTCGGGAGGTTACCCTTCGGCGCTCGCTGATTCCACTTGAAATGCGAATCGATCAGCGAGGAAAAAATTGCATGTTGCGCAAGCAGTCACGCTCATTACATACGCAATCGCTATCGGCAGGCGAAGTCGTCCCACCAGAATGCTCATGAAGATCACATTACCCACCAGCGAAACGGCGCCATTCGTAATATTGAACTTCACCAGGCGCCGCAGTGTCTCGTTCCTGGTTGCCGGTGGCCGGTCCTTCCAGGTCCAACGTTGATGCCAGACAAAGTTATTTAGTACTGCCAACTCAACCGCAGCAGCAGTCGCCACCAGATAGCCCAAGGGATGCGGGCCATGCGTCAAGACAAAAAGCGCGCCGGTTTGTAAAGCAAACCCGAGGATGCCAACCACATTGAACCTGAAGAAGTGAATCATCGAACGTCGTTGAGGTTACTGTTTAGGCAAGCGCTCTAATTTGTAGAGAGCATGCGTGTGCTGGATGGTCAGGACCACCAGAATAAATGCCATCCCAATGATGGCGATTACGCCGCCGAAGTCGTAGAGCAAATAGCGTTGGTGGTAAGTGCGTGGGTGATAGATAAGAAAGACATTGCCAATCATCAGCAGCAGACGCATTTCCGTGGGGCCCATTTTCCACTGTGAGATCTTGAAGAGCCTGAGCGAATAGGCTGCCAGATAAGAATTGATGGCCAGCATGAAATAGGCGATCAATAATCCGCCGGCCACGCGCTGGCTCATGTAACCTGAGAGGGCGAGGCCGAAAAGCAGGAACAGCGCGCCATACGTATCGATGATGTGGTCCAGATAAAATCCGTAACGCGGGCGCTGTCGATCTCGATATCGCGCCAGAGTTCCATCCAGGCTGTCGCCAAACCAGTTAAGAAATATGAAGACATTCACCAGATGAAGCATGAGCGGATTGTGCTTGCTGAGCGCATAGAACGCTCCGGCTCCAATCATCCCAATGAGCCCCAGAACCGAGAGGTGGTCGGAATTTACCCACGCCGGCATGCGCCGCGCGAATCCATAAAGCGCGGCCCGCTCGAGCGGCGCCAGAATACTCGTCTGCTCTCGCTGAGCATCCTTAAAAGCTTGGGGTGTCTTTTCGGCATTGCTTTCCAGGTTGGTTGCGACGCTGGTTTCGGTATCGATCGTGAGTTCCATTTGCATGATTTCTATTTCCGAAGAATTGAGACGAACAGTATTGCGGTCGGTTTTCCGGATGAATTAATTCTTGCCAAGCCTAAGCTAGTCAACGAGCCATCTCAGCCACCCCAGCACGGCTGCCGTGCTGGGGACCCCGGCGATGGCGGCAGAGTGTAGCCCCGGGCGTAAACCCGGGGATCAAGTACCCTCAAGATGTTCAAGCCCGCTTAGCGGACGACAGAAAAAATTACTTACCTAATAACGCTTCTCTGTTGAAGACCCAGACCCTCAATGGCAATCACGATGCCAGAATGTCCGCCGCACGATTCGGCAGCATTTCCAACTTTCTTTGCGAATGATTCAGTGAGGGAGGTGCAGGATTAATGCGATACCAGGAGCAAGTGGGTTGTGCGTTCGGGGCCTTTCTCCTTAATCGATCTCAGTAGCGAGAAGCCAAATTGTCCGCGCTCCCAGCAATCCGATCGTCTTGCTCTTGACTTCACTCTTTCAACGCAAACTTCATAACTTTGCTGCGCGAAACGATCAGCAATTCGTTCTTATCATTAAAGACCATTCCTGAAGCGACGCCGCCGGGATCGAAGACGGTGAGGTAGCGCCCGTCTGCATCGAAGACCTGAACACCCTTAGTGTCGCTCACGAAGACTCGGCCCTTACCGTCCACCGCAATCGCGTTCACTGCGCTTAGCTGTCCCGCTTGCCGGCCCGGGCCGCCGAAGCGATTGATGAACTTTCCATCGCGACTATATTTGAAAACGCCGTTGGTGAAACTTCCCAATGCGTAAATGTTCCCGCGACCGTCAACGGCGACACGCGTGTTCAACTCGGAACGATCGGCGGGCATGCTAATCGCGGCGCGAATTATCTGCGTCACTTTTCCGCCGGCGTCGAAGCGGACGATGTCGTCGCGGCCGCTGTACCACGCACCGACAAGTCCGCCTTCAGGCGTGGCTATTACATCATCGAATCCATTTCCCTCGCTGTAGGCGACAGTGCCGAGCGACTTTCCAGTCTGCCCGTCGTAATGGGTGATGATTCCGCGCTGTACAATATAGACAGAACCCCGTCGGTCGACGGCGAGTCCGCGCAACGGCATCTTTGGATCGGCGGTCCATTGCGTGATGAATTGTCCCGACGAATCGAACACCTGAACGCGGCCGCCGCTGTACTCGCCAACATAAATGTTGCCCTGACCGTCGGTTGCGATACTGCGCGCGTCGGTCATCATCCCCGGGCCAATACCTTCGCTGCCGAACTTAAGGGTGACGCTCGCAAACGCGTTCGCGGGATCGCTGGTACGCGAACCCGCCGGTCTGTCTCGCGTGGTGATTGGAGCCGAGAGCGGCACTAAGGCTCTTCTTATCTGGCTAATCGCGCCGAAGACTCCGGCGAGGACGATCATTACGATCACGACCGGAATCAGCGCGACAAACCAAAGCGCCTTCGAAGCGGTCGCCGCCACTTGTGGCCCGATGTTGATATCAATTCGCGGAATTGCGCGCGCCGGTTCGCCGCGCATTTCAAAGGGGACGGCGAGTTGGCTCTGACAGTAAGGGCAATGAGCAGACGCGGCGACGTTCGGATCGTAGGTGACGGGCGCGCCGCATTTTGGGCATTCAAGGGTTTGCATAAGCGGCGCGTAGTTTAGATCGAATTCAATCGAAGGGAAAACAAGGACGATTTGGAGTGATGGTTTAGTTTGCCTCCCTCCCTCTCCCAAAGGGAGAGGGCCGGGGTGAGGGCTTAGTACGGCAGGCGCGGAATAATTCACAGGGCTTTAGCCCATTTTGGAGACGAGCCACCAGTCAATTCTTCAGCGCTGTTGATGCTTGCGAAGAAACTCCTAAACGGATTGCGGGCTGAAGCCCGCAGCAACGTAGTGGTTGCAGTTTGCGCTCAGGCCCTCACCCGAACCCTCTCCCAAAGGAGAGGGAGTCAAACGGTACCACTACCAACCATTCCCGCTAATCCCGCCGGCTGATCATCGCGTGATATACTCCGGTTCGAAATAT
>DASWQK010000098.1:0-3202 GCA_036403735.1 Pyrinomonadaceae bacterium | reverse complement strand
GTTGTGGCTCAGAGATTATCCGCGCTGTCCGGCGCATCGAATCCAACGCCCGCGCGTAGTACTCGCGCGGACTGTAGATAGTCCGCATAATTTTCTGATAACCCTGAATCAAAAGCTTCGGGTCCATTCGGGTTTTGAAGTTGAGTGAGCAGACGGTGTTGTTTCCTGAAGCTTCACCGAGCAGACGCCCTTCGCGCTCAAGTCGCTTCCACAGTTGGGTATCAGGCAGTGCGTTGAGCAAGCCTACCATGGCGAGAGGTATGGCGCTCTTGCGAATAAAATCGATCTGTCGCTCAAAAATGTCTTCAGGATCATTGTCAAAGCCGACGATGAAGCCGGCCATCACTTCCATGCCATAACTTTGGATCTTCTTGACTGAGTCGAGCAGGTTGCCGCGATTCTGTGACTTCTGAGCTTCTTTCAGACTCTCTTCAACCGGGGTTTCAATCCCGACGAACACGCTCCGGAAGCCGGCGTCCCGCATGCTCTCGAGCAGAAGTTCGTCGTCCGCCAGATTCACGCTTGATTCCGTCATCAGTGAAAAGGGATGGCCATTGGCCTTCTGCCATTTTGCGATTTCAGGTAACAGTTGACGCACATTTTTCTTGTTACCGATGAAGTTGTCATCAACAATAAAGACTGTGCCGCGCCAACCAAGATCGCGCAGCGCGTCAAATTCAGCGATCATCTGCTGGTTGCTCTTGGTGCGCGGGACGCGGCCATAGATCTCGATGATGTCGCAGAATTCGCAAGAGAAAGGACAACCGCGCGAGTATTGAACGGACATCGCGCTGTAGCGTTTCATATTTGCGAGTTGAAAGTGCGCCAGCGGGGTGGCGGACAGTGGCGGCCGCTCTGCTGCCTGATAGGTACGCTTGGCCTCGCCCCGGGCCAGATCGTCGACGAACTGCGGGATGGTCGTCTCAGCCTCACCGAGAAAGATGTGATCGGCGTCCGGCAATTCTTCTACGGTAGTTGTTACGTAAGGACCACCGAGGACCACGCGTTTGCCGCGCGCTTTGCATCGTTGCACCACTTCTCGCAGCGAATCCTTTTGCACCAGCATGGCGGTCGCAAAGACCATGTCCGCCCATTCGATGTCGCGCGACTTGAGCGATTGCACGTTCAGATCAACCAGCCTTCGCTCCCAGGACTGCGGCAGCAACGCCGAGACAGTTAACAATCCCAACGGAGGAAACGCGGAGCGCGTGCCTTCGAACGGCAACGCGTGGCGAAAGCTCCAATATGTGTCGGGAAATTCCGGGTTGACCAATAACACCTTCATGGCTTCTCCTTTACATCGCCTCACCGACAAGTATCGCCCGTCTAAGCCGCAACTGGCGGCGCACCCATGCGCCGTAGCCAACGGAAATGCGAAGCGATTCCGACGCGAAAGGAGACGTGCTCTCGGTAGTTAACGTTAAATTCTCGACATGTCTGTTCCACTATTTTCGAGATGGCCGGATAGTTAGTGTGACAGACCCGAGGGAAAAGGTGGTGCTCAATCTGGAAATTCAAGCCGCCCAGGAGCCAGCTCTCCACCCGGCTGCGGCGGGCAAAGTCCACAGTGGTTTCGGTTTGATGTATCGCCCAGGCATTGGCTATCGAACCCGAGTCTTTTGGAGGTAATGGGAATTCAGCCTCTTCAACACAATGGGCCAGTTGAAATACCACGCTGACAACCACGCCCGCAACGGTTACGGTTACGGCATAAAACAAGAACACAACCCAGATGCGGTGGAACAACAGCGGCACCGCAAAAGCCGTCGCGAAGAAAAAAGCCTTGGCACAGATAAAGCCGAATAACTCCCAACGCTTTGGTCGCGGCATTCGCTGCGAGCCGATCCGGCCGAGAATAACGTCACGAAAATCATCATAGAGGTGCCATTTGATAACGTTCACACCATATAACGGCCACAGGTAAAAGTGCTGCCACCGGTGAAAACCGAGTCGCTTTTGATGAGGCGTCAGCCGGCCGAGAAAGCCTACTTCGATGTCGGCATCATATCCCGTCAAGTTTGTATAGGTGTGATGGACCACCACGTGTTTCCAGTGCCAGACATAGGAACTAGCGCCAATCAGATCCATGCTCATCGCCATGAGCCGGTTGATCCAGGCGCGCCTTGAATAGGCTTGATGGCTGCCGTCGTGTTCAATATTGAACCCGATCGCCGCCATTGATAGACCCAGCAGAATAGCCAGCGGCAGCGCCTGCCACCAGGTTGTGGCCACGAGAATCAGAAGGAGGTAGAAGGAAATAAAGACTGTCAGAATGATCGCAGTCTTTAGATACATCTCCGGGCAGTCGCGCTGGCGCCGGCCGGTGTCGTTAAAGTATTCAACCACTCTTCGCCTGAGTTCCAATTGAAAACTATTGTCCCTCCCGAAAGTTAATCGGCGATCTGAATCTCGGGTAGTCGTCCTTAACGTCACTTCGATACTCCTCCAACCGACCCTCAACAAATTATACGTGCGCTATCGCACACGGCAATGAACGTGCCAACGTATCAGGATGTTTCACGGTCGCTTTTTGCTCCACAACTACGCTGGAAACTCGAACTCAGGGTTAATTCACTGATAATTCTTGTTTCAATAACGCATCCCAATGTACAGGAATCGCTCGCAGTTGCGGCTTTGGCTTCGACGAACGCGGACGCTTAGTGTGACCGACATCACGCGAGAATCCTAATCGTCGTCGACGGAGAGGACACGGGGTCGGGGCTAGATGGCACTTTTGCCTCTAATTCCAGAGTCAATTGTCGCGCCACTTGTAGGCTAGACCTGATGTTTGCGTCGGTCTGTGCGTTAACACACATATCATAACCTTCATTACTCAAATTGAGAGCCGTAACTGGATGACGACGCTGCGGTTCCTCATTCCCGCTCTCCGTGTGTTGGCGCACAGACGGTCTTGCTTTATTGGCTTACCGTCATCACAGTCGTTCCGAAAGGTGAACTGAAAAGAAGACTGAACAAGGAAGACCTGGGCAAGCGAGTCGTAGGACTCAAGTCATCCGACAAGACGACTGACAAGCAGATTGTCGAGGTGGTCCGAGGTCACTTCAATCAAAGGGACTGCAGCGGGCCTCGGAAGGTTTAGGCCAGTAATGAGAGAATCAGTACCTTTGGCGAAACAAAAGGATCTTTCGTGTGGTTTAGTGGATCGCACACTGTGAGCAGAGATTCGATCCACCAAATCACG
>DASWQK010000097.1:0-4129 GCA_036403735.1 Pyrinomonadaceae bacterium | reverse complement strand
AAAAAGTTTCGCAGCGATCTTTACTATCGGCTAAACGTGTTTCCCATCGCTTTGCCGGCATTACGCGAGCGACCTGAAGATATTGCTTTGCTGGTTCATTTCTTTGCCCAAAAGTTCTCGCAACAGATGAAGAAGCCGATCAAAACCATTCCGACGGAAACGATTACTCGCCTCACTTCGTATAGCTGGCCCGGCAATATTCGTGAGCTTCAGAATCTCATCGAACGGGCCGTGATTCTTTCACGCGGCTCAGTGCTGGAAGTTCCACTCGCGGAGTTAAAGCGTCTGGGAAATGGCGATCTGGTCAATCAGCTTCAGGGTCCAACCATGCTTGAAGAAGTCGAACGCGAGCACATCATGAAGGTCTTGCGTGAGACTGGCTGGGTAATTGGTGGTTCTGCGGGTGCCGCTACCAGGCTGGGCTTGAATCGGACGACACTAAACAATCGAATGCGTAAGTTGGGTATCACGCGGCCTCGCCCCGTGTAGGCGCTCAACTCCCAATCAAGAAACTAACTAAGTACTTGTCACTTGGTTTCTCTTAACTCTTATCGGCGAATTCAGTTTGCTGCCAGCAGTGTCCTCCTCCGGGTTACTGATAACCTACTTGACTCATAGATCGCCAGATATTCGGACTGCAAAGGCTTCAAAATCTCTCCGGCCTTCGCCGGCTGGCGAGAGCATCCTTTAAATCGGCAAGAGCAACTACGGCACGGCCCGCTTGCTGACTGATAGTTCGTCATTTGACGAAATATCGTCATCCAATGCACGCCTCGTAAGTCAGTCGATCTCCTTCGCTATTGAATACAAAGAAAATTACTCGTGACGGACCGAGACTCGTCTCTGGCAAGCATGTTGCTTTGTGAGAGCGGTTAGAAGCAAAAGGATCTTCGAAGTAAGTGAGGTCGCGATCGCTGGGCACAAGAGATGAAGTCTTCAGCTGGACACATCCTTTACGTAGAAGACGATGAAGATACTCGCGAACTGGTGACGTACGTCCTGGCCAACAGCCGTTACACGGTCGTCGCTGCAGCAAACGGGGATGAAGCATTAAAGCTGGCCCGGACGAACAACTTCGATTTGTATGTGATCGACAACTGGATGTCCGGAGTCTCAGGGATTGACTTGTGCAGGAAGCTCCGCGAATTCGATAGCAGGACGCCAATTCTATTTTATTCCGGCGCGGCATTTGAACGTGACAAACAGGACGCATTTGCTGCCGGCGCACAAGGGTATTTGGTTAAGCCCGCTGGCCCTGATGAGTTAATTGCAGAAGTCAATCGAATCATCTCGGCATCCAGGAGCCAAAGCGGCCGCGTCGCTTCAGCAATGGCGTAATAAGGTCAGATGATTCTATTCGGTCACATCTCGCTCTCGAAGCCCGATTCCTTTCACTCGCGTGCCCTTTCCAAATCTGTGCCACGAGCCACAATGACAATCTACGAATCCGAACAAATGGCGTGGCCGAAATGTTGCATAGCCTCTCGGGCAAGTTCAACGACATTGAGTAAGAACGAGAGGATGTTATGAATTCCGGAGTGAGAGTTCTGAAGCGCAGAAGAAACAACAGGTCAAAGACCTTGCCGGTTGACCGTTCTGAAAAGACGGATCGGCAAAGCGATCGCGAAATCGTCAGCACAATTAAGAGTTGGATAGCCGAACTGGATCTACGAAGGCTCTCGCGGCGAACGGAAGCGCTGCGTCTGCACAGACAATGATCAGGCAAGTGGCAGAGTTTCTTGCTGAAATGGACTTCTTGAGTTTGAGACAGCACAGGTGAACGATAGTAATTATGCCAACAGGACTGAAGAAAATCTTATCGAAACCGAAGCTGCTGATTCCGACACTAGTAGTTGCCATCGGGATGATTGTAGCTCTCGTGGTCGTTGCGGTTCGATCAGATAAGCCGGCCCAGGCGGCGCCGCGGGCGCTCGAGGTTGAAGTAATCCGAGTCGAGCAAAAAGATGTTCCCGTCTACAGCGAGTGGATCGGCACAACTGAGGGAATAGTCAACGCCGACATTAAAGCGGAAGTGACCGGTTATCTACTCCAACAGGACTACAAGGAGGGGTCATTCGTAAAGAGGGGGCAGCTGTTGTTTGAGCTCGATTCCAGGCCCTTTCAAGCCGTCGTGGATCAAGCCAACGGCCAGGTCGCCCAGTTTCAGGGTCAACTCGATCAGGCGATCTCGCAAGTTGCACAGGCAGAGGCGCAAGTCGCGCAAGCCAACAGTCAACTCCTGCAATCACAGGCGCAGCTAGCTCAGGCGCAGGCGAATCAGGTCAAGACTCAACTCGACGTGAACAAGTACGCACCACTCGCTGAGCAAAAGGCAGTCACTCAACAGGACCTGGACAACGCAGTGCAGGGTAACGTCGTTGCCAAGGCGCAAGTCGAGGCGGCCAGGGCCGGAGTCGAGACCGCACGCGCGCAACTGCGCGCGGCGACCGCTCAGATTGGGACCGCCAAGGCCGCGATTAATACCGCGAAAGGGCAGATTGAAAACGCGAAAGCGGCGGTGAGGACGGCCCAACTCAATTTGGGTTTCACTCGCATCATCTCGCCCATTGATGGAATTGCCGGCATCGCTCAGGCCCAGGTTGGAAACTTGATTACGACGACCAGCGCTCCGCTGACGACGGTTTCGACCGTCGATCCGATCAAGGTCTATTTCACTCTCAGCGAGCAGCAGTACCTTAACTTTACCAAGCGCAATCTCATTGAAGCTCGACGCGGCGCCAGCGTCGTCCAGATCGAGCTCGAATTGATCCTCTCCGACGCAAGCACCTATCCGGAAAAAGGAAGCTTCTTCTTTGCGGACCGCCAGGTTGATCAAAAGACCGGCGCGATCCGCATGGCTGGAATATTCCCTAATCCGGGGAATGTGCTGCGGCCGGGGCAACACGGTCGCGTCCGTGCGGTAACCGCAACCAAGAGCGACGCTTTGCTGGTTCCGCAGCGCGCCGTCAGTGAGTTGCAGGGCAGTTATCAGGTCGCTGTAGTCGGCGGCGATAACAAGATTGAAATGCGCACTGTCAAAGTTGGCGAGCGCAGCGGCTCATTGTGGGTTATCGAAGATGGATTGAAGGCCGGTGAGACTGTAGTGGTGGAAGGAACACAAAAGATCAAACCGGGAGCGGTAGTACAACCGAAGCCCTACACAAAGACTAACTGAACTTCGTCGGTCTAGAGGCGACCTAAACAATGATTTCGAAGCTCTTCATCAACCGGCCAATTGTTGCGATGGTGATCGCCATTGTCACGGTCATCGGTGGACTTGTGGCAATGGCGGGGCTGCCGGTGGCCCAGTTCCCGGAAATCGTGCCGCCGCAGATTATCGTCAATACGACCTATACAGGCGCAGATGCGGTGACGATCGAGCAGTCAGTTGCAACACCACTCGAACAGCAAATGAGCGGCGTTGACAACATGCTCTATATGCAATCGACGAATGCAAACGACGGAACGATGACGCTTACCGTTACCTTCGACATCGACACGAATCCCAACATCGACCAGGTCAACGTACAAAACCGTGTGTCGCAGGCGCAGCCAAACCTTCCCGCCGACGTTAACCAGTTCGGTCTGAACATGCGCAAGTCAACTGGAATACCTACGATGGCGATTGCCATCTATTCGCCGCATCAAAGTCACGACTCACTTTTTCTGGCGAACTACGCGAACATAAACATCAACGATGCACTCTATCGTGTTCCTGGCGTCGGCGAGGTTCGTCTCTTCGGCGCCAGCGATTACGCGATGCGTATCTGGGTCAAACCTGATCTGCTCGCCAAACTGGGGTTGACTGTCCCCGATCTGGCGCGGGCGGTCCAACAACAAAGCACGGTCAATCCCGCCGGCCAAGTCGGCGCTGAGCCTGCGCCTAAGGGAAAGGAGATGACTTACACGCTGCGCGCGCAGGGTCGGCTTCAGACTCCGGAGGAGTTTGGTCAGGTAGTGGTGCGTTCAAATCCCGACGGCTCAGTCGTGCGGCTCAAGGACGTAGCGCGGATTGAACTCGGCGCACAGAACTACCAGCAGGTCGCACGTTTCGGCGGGCAACCTGCGGGGATCATCGCCGTCTTTCAGGCACCCGGGTCGAACGCGCTGGCTGTGACTGATGGGGTCA
>DASWQK010000096.1:0-8841 GCA_036403735.1 Pyrinomonadaceae bacterium | reverse complement strand
CAACCGGAGCATCACGACTCCGTGTGCCGGAACCGTTACCGAGTATTCCGGTTCCGTGAGCTGAATGGCCTGATGCGACCAGAGATCGCGAGCTTGCCATTTGCCAGAGAGCTTAAGGTCGGTAAGCTTTACAGAGATCGTTCCGGAATCCGCCGCGCGATTGAAGAACGCAACGGCTATCGCGCCGTCCGACAACGGACGCGACCATATTTCCTGATCACCCGATTTCCAAACCTGCTGGCCCTGCTTTCCGAGTTTGTCCTGATTGACAGCGATCACGTCGCGGTTGGTCAGGATCGCAAGTATCTCGGGACTCATGCTCCGGAGATCATTACCGGCAAGCAGCGGCGCCGCGAGTATGGCCCACAGACTCATGTGCGTCTTGTATTCCATCTCGCTCATGGCGCCGTTGCCAATCTCGAGCATGTCCGGATCATTCCAATGACCGGGCTTGGCCCACGGAGCGAGATCGTTTTGACTGAAGCCGATGCGGGTCATTGAATCCCAGGCATCACGAATGTCACCGGTGGTGCGCCAGAGATTTCCGCCGACATCAGCTCCCCATTTCCAGACATCGAGCCGGCCATACTGACAGAGGCTATAGACGATCGGACGTTTGGTCTTAAGCAATGCGTCGCCCATGATTTGATAGAGCGCCGGCATCTCTTCATCGGTGTAGAGCGTGCGCGCGCCACACCAGTCGTACTTCAAATAATCGATTCCCCACGCGGCGTAGGTGCGCGCATCCTGCTCTTCATGGCCATAACTGCCTTCGTATCCCGCGCACGTGTTGGGACCGGGCGAAGAATAGATTCCTAATTTCAATCCCTTGCTATGCACATAATCGGCCAGCGCTTTCATGTCGGGAAATTTCTTGTTGGTCTGAATATTTCCCTGCGCGTCGCGGCCGGCTTCCCAGGTGTCATCGATATTGATGTAGAGATAGCCCGCGTCTTTCATTCCATTGCCGGCCATGGCGTCGGCAATACTGCGCACCGTCGGATCATCAACACGGCTCGCGAACTTGTTCCAACTGTTCCAACCCATCGGCGGAGTTCGCGCGAGACCGTTGTCAGGGACTTTGTGCAGAGCGGGAAGGGGATTTCGCGTGGGCAGGGCGCCTTCGCCATTTGGCGCGCGCACCGCCACCATTTTCGTCGGATTGTCCGTCGGCCTGCGGCGCGTTGAGATTTGCAGTTCGGCACCCGAGAGCTTTCCTTCGTACTGGACTTTGCGTTCGCTCTTTCCGTCCATCATCGATCCGGTGATAGTGAAACCATCTGGCCCACCAGTGCTTTCGCTGATGTGATAAAAAAATTGCGTGACCCGGACCGTCCCGGTGATGCGCGGACCTTCCTGTTTCAAATTCAGATAAGTCGTGCGGAACGTGCCGTCATTATTCTGCGTGCGAACGACCCAGTTGCCGGTCAGTGGTTCGGGAGATTGACGCGCGGTGACGAAAATTGCGACCACACTTGAAAGCACGATCACCATGATTGCGATTAGGATCTTGAATCGAAGGGTTCTCTTCATTGTCTTACACTCCGTTTCATCAATTGAAATTCAAGCGACAAAGCAATTGGGCGTTCCTACCTGTTTCGCCCGATAAGTCATTTGGACACCGAAGACTCTCGATTTCTTTCGGACCATGCGGTCTCATTCACACCTGGCTTAGCCAGGTGAACTGGGCCATGCTAAGACCCGGAAACCGTTTAAACGGCGTTAATATACTTGACTTATTACGGCAATGGCTCTGCCACTCTGATGCGCGGCAAGTCTGCGACTTGCCGGCGGCGAACCTTCTTTTTCATTCGGGTCTTCGAGCCGCCACGGTCAAAGACCGTTCAGATTAATGGGCCACGTCTCGGCAAGTCCGAGACTTGCCGCGCATCAGAGTGGCAGAGCCATTGCAGCGGTCGTATCGAAGTCGACAGAAGCCTGCGCGGGGACAAGTATGTCGCTACCGTTTAAACGGTTTTCCCCTTCTTCAGATACTCCCAACCACCCGGCTGAAGGCCGGGTGTGAATGAGAAACAAACGTAAACAAACGGAAGCGACTTTCTAAGCAACCGAAAAGTTGAACGACGTCGTATGCTGATATTCTTCGCCCGGCTTCAGCAGCGTCGACGGAAAAGACGGCTGATTGGGTGAATCCGGAAAATGCTGAGTCTCAAAGCAACAGCCTGAGTGCTTTATATAAACGCGGCCACTCTTACCTGCGATCGAGCCATCCAAAAAATTGCCGGAATAAAACTGCATGCCGGGCTGCGTGGTCGACACTTCCATGACTCTTCCTGTCATCGGCTCATAAACTGTCGCGGCTTTTCTAAACGTTTCGGCCCCAGTGCGGAGGACGAAATTGTGATCATAACCAGCTGCGAAGCAGAGCTGCTCGTCATCGTGGTTTATCCGCGCACCGATCGCAGTCCGGCACGTAAAGTCCAGCGGCGTATCTTTCACGCTTCGTATTTCGCCGGTGGGAATCAGGCCTTTATTAACGGGTGTAAAACTGTCCGCGTTAATCGTCAACTGGTGATCAAGCACGGTGCCGCCGCCCGCCAGGTTGAAATAAGAATGATTCGTTAGATTTATGATCGTGTCCCGGTCGCTGGTCGCGAAATATTCGATCCGCAATTCGTTTCCGTTCGTGAGCACATACGTTACGCGCGTCTCGAGATTTCCCGGGTAACCCTCTTCACCGTCTTTGCTCAGATAAGTGAGTTCGAGACCGGCGACCCCGGAGTCCTGAATTTCCCGCGCGTTCCAAACTACTTTGTCGAAGCCCTTCAATCCGCCATGAAGATGGTTCTCGCCGTTGTTCTTAGCCAGCGTGTATGCGGCGCCGCGCAAACAGAATCTTCCATGGGCAATCCGGTTCGCATATCGCCCGATCAGCGCACCGAAATATCTTGACCGGTTCAAATATCCTTCCAGAGTTTCATGTCCGAGCACTACGTCGTCGAGTTTGCCGTTACGATCCGGAACATAGATGGCGGTGATGATGCCACCGTAGTTCATAATCCTTACTTCCATCCCCTGATCGTTGCTCAAAGAGAACAGCTGTACTTCCAGTCCTTCTGGCGTAACGCCAAAATGATCGCTCGTAATTTTCATAAGTTAGATGGCGGGCCACGCGAAGGATATCTTTTGAATTCGTCCGCCAACTGCGAACAGAATCGCCGTTCCCAGCAGCGGCAACAAACCGGCGATGATCAATATCGGAGTGTACGAGAAATGGTCGACCACCCAACCGGTTGTCAGCACATACAAGATAGCGCCGATTCCTGCGCCTACGCCGCCCAGGCCGGCAACGGCCGCGACGGCCTGCTGTGAAAAGAAATCGCTCGGCAACGTTTGCACGTTATTAATCCAGCTCTGAAAACCAAACGTCACCAGGCTGATGAATGCCAGTGCGATTAGCGCGTTGTTGGTCAAAGCTGCGGGAATGCCGGCAACCATGAAAAGCGCGCCCCCAACAATAACCAGCTTACGTGCTCGGTCGGTGGTGTACCCTCGCGAAATCAAATGACCCGAGATCCAACCGCCCAGCAAACTCCCGGCGTCCGCTGTCAAAAACGGAAGCCAGGCGAACATACCAATCTTTTTCAAATCAAACCCGCGCGCGTTGTAGAGATAGAGCGGCAGCCAGGTTATATAAAGCCACCACACAGGGTCGGTGAAAAATCGCGAGAGTATGATCGCCCACGTCTGACGAAAACGAAGAAGTTCCAACCAGGCAATCTTTTTTTCATGCCCGGCCGCCGGCTGTCCTTCTTTAATGAGAGCGTATTCTTCGGGGGTAATTGCCCGATGCCGCTCAGGGCTTTCGTAAAACAGCAACCAGAGTATAAGCCAACCGAAACCGAGTGAGCCCGTGACCAGGAAAGTGGTCTGCCAGCCAAATCTCAACTGCATCCAAACGATCAGCGGTGGCGCCAGAATAGATCCGACGCAGACGCCGCTGTTAAAGATACCCATCCCTATCGCCCGCTGACGCGCGGGAAACCATTCGGCGATAACTCGCGCGGCGCCAGGCCAATTACCCGCCTCACCGAGTCCAAGCAGGAAACGAAAACAACTGAGACTTACGAAACCTCGGGCGAAGGCATGAGCAGAAGCTGCGATGGACCAAAGCAGGATCGACAAAGTGAATCCACGCCGTGGCCCGATTTGATCGTACAGCTTGCCGGAGAGGCCCTGACTGGCAGTATAAGCAACCAGAAACCAGGTGGTTAATTTTGCGAACTGAAGGTTTGTCAAACCGAGCTGGCTGGTAATCACTGGGCCCAGAATAGCAATCGTGAGCCGGTCAATAAAATTGATCAGCGTAGCCAGAAAAATCAGTCCCGCAATCCACCAGCGCAGCCCGCGCACGTGAAACCTGCTTTCGAGCAGTGCGGCGTTTTGTAGTTCTGAACTATTCAAGCAATCACCATTAGTTAGTTTCCATCGCTACCTGGTTCGCAGATCTGCCGCGTACAATGCTGTGGCGGGCCAAAGGTGATAAGGCTCGCGCGCGACGGTCATGGCAAAGATTCGAATCCGCGGATCGTTTGGCAACCGAACTTCACGCGCGGCCGGCGGCAAATCAATCGCGTAGGCAAAAATGTAGCTGGCAATATAGGGCTGGTTGCCGTCGGGCGAATGACGGTGAGAGCCAACCCAGGCGACTTCGTCGCGTTTAATGAAACCGGGACGGATTTGATCAATGCCGCTGACAACCCCAGTTGCAGGATCGTAGCTGACGACCAGATCTTTCTGGATGGCCTCCGGAGTCCAGGATTGTCCGCGGGTCATCGGGGCACCCAGGACTTCCTGTAACTGGCGTGGTTCTTTCAGGCGGCTGTCCCATTGCCCGATGGGACCTTGCCATTCGCGCACAATGATCTGCTGCGGCGCATTTCCTCCGACATCGATCGTCGTCGTCGCATCACCACCGATCGCGGCGGCGAGCACGTACAGACGATTGTACCCACCGCGCGGAATTGGTATTCGATCGCCTTTCGGCGCCAACACATTCAGCGCGCCCGGAGAAATCGATCCAAGCTTGAACGGAATTCCATCGAGCACTAACTGCGACGGCAGCAGTTCGCCCGCAAGGGTCTGCCTCTTTCCGTCAAAGTCTCCATCGGCGCGATCCGCATCGGCCGAGACGCCATCCATATTGAATGGTAAAGGGAGCGGGGTCGCGGTAACGAGGTCAGCATCGCGATTCGAGGTCGAGCCACTTTTCGGATCATTCTTAAAACGGATTGCGAAGGTGCGCGGTTGATATGGCTTAAGACTAATCTCCAATCCATTCGGTCCGGACTTTAGTACTCCCGCTCGGGGCGTGGGCTCTTCCGCCGCATTTATCTCGCGCGCACTCTGAAAGGGTACCGGAAACTTCAGGTACTTAGTCGCGGGCCGGCCTTCCAGCTCCTGCAAACGCAGCACGTAGTCATCATTGTCTTCAGCTTTCTTCAGAGCTCGGATCGCGACCTGGCCTTGACTACTGGAGTAGCCGCCCAACCGCACGGTACTAAACGATCGACCCAACGAGCCGGCGTGCGATTCTGTTTGAAACACCATCAGCGGTTGATTGAGGGCGGCTGCGCGCGCGGGAATCGGCGTTCCGTAGGCAATGTTGTGCGGGGCGCCTTCTTCGATAAATGACTTGCGATCCTCGGTTTCGTAGTACAGCCGCCAGTCGCCTCGATGTCCGGCAATTGAATAGGTGAAGTGATGATGACCGAGATCGTTGCTGCTTTGATAAGGATAAGCCCGCGCTTTCGCGGTGTGCAGCAAAGTCAGCCGGAGCAGGTTATCTGCGGGCTTGTCCCAGCCATATTTGCTGTCGCTCAAAACGGCAACGCCGAACTTTCCGCTTTGGTCGGTGATGTCAGCCCATTGCTGCGCCGGCACTTCGTAATGATCGGGAGTATTGTTACCACGTTGGATTGTGCCGAGACCAAGATCGTAAGTCGCTTTCGGATTAGACGCGGTCAATGAAAACGAAACTTTGAGCAGAGAATTGGGCGACTTCCAATCGACGAAGTTTTCAACGTCGACGCGCTCAGACCCCTGAGTCAACATTACCCGTTGCCGGAAAGTCGAGCCGGCTGCATGTCTGGTAATCTCAAGGGCTACACGCACCGGACCATTTTCGACGACGCGAATTTCAGGCGATTGCACGTATTCGCGTGGCGGAGAGTTGACTGTGTCCCAGAGAATTCGCCACGCCGGTTTATCCGGCGAAGGATCGTCGCGGAGTTCCAGACGGATAGGGGCTTTCAGCAGCTCGCGCGATCTAAGCTTGTCATAAATCGACGCGATGTCGCCGTTGCGATCTATCTCGACTTTGTAGAAGACGGTTTCGATCGAGGTTTCCGTGGCTCTCATAAACAGATCACTTCGTGACGGAGCACCCGCGCCGGGCACGACGCGATAGACTCGGAAGCCACCCGATCCAACTGAGGCCCGAAATAGAATGCGGGCTGTGTCGCCCGTTCTTTCGAGGATTTGCGTGGGCACCGTTTCTTTGGACCACGTGTCAACAACGTGGATAGTTGCCGGCGCCTGACCTTTAAATTTAGCGATCACCTCGACTGCCGCCTGTTGATCCAAGCCTGATGGGTTGTAAACGATTAGCGGAACGCCTTCACCGCGAGTGTCGAGTTTGCTTGCCACGGCGGCAACTGAGCTGGTGATCACGCCCGCGAATTGATTGGCAGACACTAATTCATCATTCCACGAGAACTGGTAAGCCTGCGGGATACTCGTGCCGGTAAGGTCGTCGTGGAACTGGTGCCAAAGCATCCTGATCCACGCTTCGCGCAGTCGCTCGCCCGGGTAAGGCAATCCCGCTATCAGCTCGGCTGCGACGGCCGATCTCTCTGCGGCGGCGCCGAGGAATTCATTCTCGCGATTAAAACGCTTCATCGCTGCCTGCGACGTGTAGCAGCCGACGCCATGCGTCTTCATCGTCAGCTCGCCTTCATATTCAGGTAAGGCTGCCCTCTCTGCCGTTGTCAGATCGCGTGCGAGTTGATCCGACGAGGTGTTTCGTACCTCGACATCGCCGGCTCTGTTCTTGATTGACTTCTCCAGCCAATCAATCGACTGGTCGTCAGGCGCACCGCCAATATCGCCGGTGCCAAAATAGCGAAATCCAACCTTGCGGCCGTCCCCAAGCGAAGTGAGATCGTTGGTCCATTTCGGATCGATCGAAATGTCGCTGCGAATCTTCGTCACATAATCGCCGGGATTAAGCGCCGCAACGACTGTGTTTCCATCGCTCCCTTTCCAGCGGCCGATTGGAAAGGGAATTCCATAAGAAGATCCCCAGGTAAGTTTTTGCGTTGAGAATTGCGAGAGGCCACTGTGCGTTGCGATCGAGGGCAGGGCAAAACCAAAACCAAAACAATCGGGGAGATAAACATCCTGACTTACTTTGCCAAACTCCTGACGAAAGAAACGCTTTCCATAGAGCGCCTGCCGCATAAGGGATTCGCTTGATGGCACGTTTACATCGACCGCATTGATCCAGGAACCTGCCAGCTTCCAACGCCCTTCGGCCACGTATTTCTGCACGGTCGGCCAGGCCTCGGGATGATATTCCTTGAACCACATGTAATGGATCGCGCCTTCATAGTTGAACGTGTAGTCGGGATATTTTTCGAAGCGTTTGAAATTCTCGAAGAAGGTATTGGGAACGAACTCGCGAATGGTGTCCTGCACAGTCCAGTTCCATTGCGAGTCGAGATGCGACGTGCCAATCACGTAAAGGACCGACTTCGACTCTTTGCGAGGTTGTTGGCTGTAAAGCGTCGCTGAGCCGGCCGCGAGAGTTATGGCGGCAAATATGATCAGATGGCGGGCGGACATCATGAAAATTACTCGCTTCACGATCTTTGTTTTCATTCACACCTGGCTTAAGCCAGGTGAACCGCCCACCCGAGATCTGGAAACCGTTTGAACGGTTTCGCGCTTCCCCTGGGAATCCCGATCACCCGGCTGAAGCCGTGTGTGAATCAGAGCCGTAAAATTCCTCCGAATTATTTCTTCACATCTTCACCACTGTCTTTCGCATCACGATTTATCGAACGGCCCGCTCAATTCACGGTTTGTTGCTTAACCGTCGCGAGCCTGACATCGCCAATTGGATAACTGTCGCGAATCGAAAAATCGTTGAGGTCTTTCAGAATGAAGGCCGGAACTCCTGAGCTGCGTTGCGCTTTAAGATTGCGGAGCTCCACATACTTCGCGTCGGAGATTATGAAAGGAGCGCGCGCATCATCTTTTAAGTAGCTGACGTTGACACCGCTCATTTCAAGTCCGCGCACGTGCCGGATAAAAAAGCCATATGCGGGAATCTCGCCGAACATTGACGGCTCAGGATAGTCGTTCTCTTTTTCCGGGGGCGCGAGCGCAGCCTGTTGTTTTGTGCCGCCGCCTTTGTAGTAGATCCGAATGTTATTGAGCGTCACGTCTTCGATATCATGACCCGGAATCCCGCTGATGATCGATGCGAACTTTGGTTCGGCGTTATAGACAATGATGTTACAGAGAGTGACGCGCCGCAACGCGCCGACTGGCGCCCCCAATGGTCCGCGCATTCGGCTGCCGAGCCGCAGAAAGATCGGGCAGTTTGAGATGTCGCGCATCGTGATGTTTGAGATTGTCACGTCTTCCAGCAGGGCGCCGTCGACGCTTTCCAAAGCGAGGCCGCGACAGTAATCAAACACACAGTTATCGACAGTGATGTTTTTGAAGCCGCCGTTTGATTCAGTGCCGAACTTAATTCTTCCAGTTGGGCTGAAGGTGCCGTTCTGATTTCTGAACTCGCGCTTGTAGGTGCCA
>DASWQK010000095.1:0-5099 GCA_036403735.1 Pyrinomonadaceae bacterium | reverse complement strand
TTTGAGCTTAGCGTCACGCCGAAAAGCGTGAGAGACGACATCACATGGACGCAGACCTCAAAGCTATGCGAGAAGCGATGAACGATGAGTTGTTCCTGGCTGACTTGCGCGAAGTCATGGATGATTTTCGTGAAGTTGATGCAGAAGAGGGCGTTGAGATATTCACCCTCACGCCACTTTCTTGAACTGAAGCCTTGCCCTGTCCGAGCCCCTACTCCCGATAGAATGATTCTTGGACGTCTTCGGCTAACCAGACGATATAATTGCTAACGACTTTGTTCTTCATCACCACCCAATCCCTCGATCGCCACGAAGCTGTTCGGCGTATTAATCTCCTCGCCGGCAAAGACCTCCGCCCGCTGGCAGACGAATACAAGATTCCGGTTTGGAAGAATGGGCATGAAAATAAAGGGTGGGCCGGACTTGTGATCGAGCATTATCTTGGCCTGCCGCAAAATTCGCGGCAAGAGCCGGACTTTGGTGACTGGGAATTGAAGGTGGTGCCGCTGCGTAAAGACCTGCAGGGAAATCTACGCGTCAAAGAATCGATGGCAGTGACGATGCTTGAGCCGGCGGAAGTCGTCGCCAACAAATTTGAAGATAGTCATTTGTATGACAAGCTGCGCAGCATGGTGGTTGTGAGCCGCGTCTGGGAGAGCGCGCAGGAATTGCATTCGATGTTACATGCCGCGGCTGAATTCGATCTCGACGATCCGAAGATTCATTCGCAGGTTCGCGATGATTACGAAATGATTCGCGGGCAGATTCGCGCGCGCGGGATTGATTCAATGACTGGCGATTTGGGAAAATTGGTCCAGGCGAGAACCAAAGGCCGCGGACATGGCAGTACGACGCGCGCATTTTATGCTCGCTCGATCTTTGTCGAGCACATCTTGAATCTGCAGAAACTGGCTGCGATGCCGCGGGGATGTTTGGTGAGAAGCGTGTAGGCCAAGCTTGAGCTGAGACGGTCGGATTGGGATAAGCGCTGTTAGAGTAACGACTTCAGTCGGGCTTTTTTCACGCTTAAAACAAAGCCCAACTAAAGTTGGTACTCTAACACCGTTATTCGCCGTGACCGTTGAAACGATGAGCGAAGTTCTCGATATTTCAGAAGACAAGCCTCAGGCTGAGGCGCGACTGTGCCCGGTATGCGATCGCTTTGCTGAAGAGTTGTTTGCGATGTCGTCAGTTCCCGAGCGGCTGGGGTCGATCATCGTGCCGAACGCGGCCGATGCAAACGCCGACCAGGTATGCGCTCGTTGTCTCGTACTGTTTAGCCGCGCGGAACGGCAAATCGAGTCGCACGCGACGATTTTTGAGCAGAATGATTTCGTCCTGCCGACGCCGCTGCGCATGGATGCTGATGAACGATTCACTGGCCGTGGCGTGACGATCGCGTTTCTTGATTCCGGCTTCTACGCACATCCCGATCTGACGAAGCCAACCAATCGCATCGTTGCTTATCACAGCATCTTCGGGACCGAAGGCGATCAGACCTTGTTGGAAACCAATGATGTTGCCAGCTGGCACGGCATGATGACTTCAGTCGTGGCCGCCGGTAACGGCGAACTCGCCGGCGGCTTCTATCGCGGGATCGCCTCGGACGCGGATGTGGTGCTGGTGAAAATTGGGCGTACGGGTCGAATCAGCGAAGCTCAAATCCAAGAAGGTTTGGAGTGGGTGCTCGATCACGCCGCGGAATTTAAGATTCGCGTCGTGAATATTTCGGCGGGCGGAGACTTTCAGGAAAGTTACCTGACGAACTCTCTCTGTCAAACGGTCGAACGTTGCACGCGCGCCGGCCTGACCGTGGTCTGCGCAGTAGGAAATGCGGGACACGTTCCGGGCCATCCGGTTCTGCCGCCCGCGAGCGCTCCTTCGTCTATCGCCGTCGGCGGTCTCGACGATCAGAACTCGCTCGATCGCGCGCGCCGCGGGATGTATCGCTCGTCGTATGGGCCAACTATCGACGGCCTGCAAAAACCGGAGGTCATCGCGCCCGGCATCTGGGTCGCCGCGCCGATTCTGCCCAAGACACCGACTGCGGAAGAGGCCGAATTGTATTCTCAATTGCATTCGTTGCCGGACGACGAGTTGCGCGCCGCCATCGAGCTTCACGAAGGCGTCGATAAGGATTTGGACCAGGCGGCGACGCTTCCTATCCCGCTCTTGCGGCAACTAATAACGATTAAGCTGCGCGAAGGCAACGTCATTAACGAGCATTACAAGTACGTGGATGGAACTTCTTTCGCCGCGCCGATCGTTTCGTCGATCGTCGCCTGCCTGCTGGAAGCAAATCCGCGCCTGACGCCACAGCAAATCAAACGGATTCTGATCGACACCGCGGAACGCGTGCATGACATCGAGGCGGATCGGCAAGGGTGGGGAGTGGTCAATGCGAGAGCGGCGGTTGCCCGGGCGCTCCATAATCAGCCACAGATTCACACAGATATGCACCGATAACCGCAAAAGCGGCTGAGTGTTTTCTGATCTGTGTTTATCCGTGGTTATCTGTGGCCGGCCGGTACCATAACGCAAGCTGTTAGCTTGCGCCCGCAAACTGACAATTTGCGTTACGTTGCTAGACAGTCGCTTCGTGGCTGTGCCAGAATCCGTTTTAAGCATCAAACAAGTCACACAGGAGAAATTTGGAATTTATGGCTGAGAATGAGTCTGCCCCGGCAGACAATCAAAATTCGGAAGAGATAACTTATCAAGCGGTCGAGAAAGATGGCGTCGTCACCGCGATTTGGGAAATGAAAGGGCGCAAACATTTGCGCACGATTGATCCGCGTTCGCGACAGGGACGCGAAATCCTCAACCTCTACACCACCGAAGAGGTGGACCACCCGGCGAGCGAAGCAGCGGCGTCTTAGCGTGAAGCTGTTCCTGGTCACGGAGTCATTCTCATTCTCGCCTGCGCTTTAGCCAGGCGATGGTTCCCATTAAATCGTGGAAAGCGGAAACCGTTTTAAACGGTTTCGTGTGTGCGCAGCGTTGTGCCAAGCGCCCGGCTAAAGTGCGGGCGTGAATGAGACGATGAGGTAGGTTTCAAGTGAGAAGATTCTGCGGTCTTCCCGCAATAAAACTTTCAAGGTTATCGATTACTTGATCCGCGAGCGTCTGCACGGCTTCCCTGCTCGCCCAGGCGACGTGAGGCGTGACGATCAAGTTCGGCAGCTTGAGATCGAGCAGCGGGTTTCCATGACGCGGCGGCTCTTCACGCAGCGCGTCAAGTCCGGCTCCCGCAATCAGACCGTTTTGCAACGCATCAATCAAAGCCGCATCATCGACCAACGCGCCGCGCGCGGTGTTAATCAGCAGCGCACTCCGCTTCATCATTTGAAACTCATCGGATCCGATCAGGTCGCGGGTCTGGTCCGTTAAAGGACAGTGCAGAGTCAACACATCGCTTTGCCGCAAAGTGTCTGCAAACGATGTGCGGCCTTCGCGAACCTTCGTCGCGTTCTTGTGCTCGGAAATTAACACCCGCATTCCTATTGATTCGCCAAGACCAGCCATCGCTTTACCGATAGCTCCGTAACCGACAATTCCCAGAGTGCTGTTGCGGATGTCGTGAAGTTCGTGCGTCAGCAGACAGAACTGCTTTGATTGATTCCACAATCCCGCTTGCACGTCCGCACGGTAAGCAAGCAGATTCCGGCGCAAGGCGAGCATCATCATCAGTACGTGTTCAGGCACCGCGTTGACTGCGTACCCGCGCACGTTGCAGACCGCAATACCGCGTTCCCTGCAATAATTTAGATCGACGCAATCGGATCCGGTTGCAGCGATCGCGATCAATTTCACCTCTCGCGCGTTCGACAGTTGCGACTCACCGAGAGAAAGCTTGTTGCTGATAATGATCGTAGCGTCGCGTACGCGATCGACAACTTGATCAGCCGTCGTCTCAGGATATTCGATCCACTCATGATCGAAGCCGGGACGGCGAAAGTGTGCGTCGATCGTGTTGCGCTCGAGAAAGACTATGCGTTCCATAGTAAAGCCTAATCTTATAACACGGAGGACGACGCGCCTGCCGCATGATGTTCGTGTAGTTCGGTTCCCTCTCCCTTAGGGTGAGGGCTTAGCTAAAAACGCGACTGACTCTCTTTCCATTGTTTCGCCGTAGCGCAACGTAAGGACGGGTGAAATTGATTTCGTTTTATCCGCTAGACCCTCACCCCAGCCCTCTCCCAAAAGCGAGAGGGAGATTCAATCCGATCTTCAGCCCAGCAACTAATGTTAGACTGCTCCTCCACCATGGACCTGCAAATTCGCCGAGCCACCCCTGACGAAGCCGCGGCGCTTACCGCGCTCGCGCACGTCGCCAAGCGACACTGGGGCTATCCCGAAGAATGGATCGATCACTGGCGGACTGACTTAACAATCACATCCGATTTCATTGCACACAATGAAGTCTTTGTGGCGACAGTCGATAACGAAATCGCCGGCTGCTGCGCGCTGGTGTTAAGCGAATCGCTCACAGAGTTGGAGCACCTGTGGATCGATCCAAAGCACATGAGAAAAGGCATCGGCCGCGCGCTGTTCGAGCATACGAAACGCCGCGCTGAAGAGTTAGGGTCGAATACCCTCGAGCTTTCTGCTGATCCAAACGCTGAAAGTTTTTATGAACGAATGGGAGCGAAAAGAATCGGCGAAGTACCGGCCGACGTGCTGGGACAATCCCGTGTATTACCGCGAATGCGAATCCAGTTCGGAGTTCCGCCTTTAGGCGGCGACCTCCAGAACAACGCCGCCTGAAGGCGGAACTCCAAAACAGATCATGTGGGATATCAAGCGACAAATTATCTGGCTGGTGGCAGGCGTAAGTTTCGGCACCTTCATCGTCTACAACGATGCGAAGGATGAGTTCGGCCGGTTCGATGCGACAGTATTTGTCTTTTGGGAGATTATTCTGCTGGCGATTATCGTGACTTTGTTCTGGCTGTATTCGCGGAAGAAGACTTAACGCGCTTGATCGTTTAGAGGCGGGCTACCGCCCGCGCCAACCGTAACTTTCGTCCAAAATGGATCGACCTACCCGTATTTTTCTCATCGTCATTGGAGCGATCGCGGGAGTGATACTTGTGCTG
>DASWQK010000094.1:0-4215 GCA_036403735.1 Pyrinomonadaceae bacterium | reverse complement strand
GTAACTACGACCCAGCGCCAAATCAATAATGTTTGGGTGGCACCGGTCAATGACCTGCGAAACTCGAAACAGTTGACTTTTGGGTCGTTGAATCGCGGAGACGGTTTGCTGGGTGTTGACTGGACTCCGGACAACCGGATCGTTTACACGTCCGCGAATGTCCAGGGCGAAACAATTTGGATAATGAATTCAGACGGTGCGAACCGTAAGGAGCTTACGGCGCGTGGTTCAAGCGACACCGTGCCGAGCGTGACTGCCGACGGACGCTTTATAGTCTTCGACTCGCATCGTAGCGGGGGCTACGAAATCTGGCGCATCAACATAGACGGTTCTGATCCGAGACAACTGACGCAGTGCGGCAAAAATTTTCAGCCTGCGGTCAGTCCGGACGGCAAGTGGATCGTCTATCGTTCAGAATGTGATTCCGGCAGACTCTGGCGAGTCACAATCGACGGAGACCAGGCGCAACGTCTTACTGACAACGCAGCTTACTGGCCCTGGATATCTCCTGACAGCAAATTAATCGCCTGTGAGTACGTAACTGAGGGCGGCCGGAGCCAGCTCGCCGTTATACCGATTGAAGGCGGCAGACCGGTTAGGGTTTTTGAGGTTCCGCCGCAGGCAAACTTTCGCTACGCCATCCGCTGGACTCCCGACGGCAAGACGATCACCTATCGGGATTGGTGGCAGGGACTTTGGCGGCAACCGTTGGAAGGTGGTCAATCACAACAGGTGTATGGGTTGCCGAATGAGAAAATCTATTCAAACAGCTGGTCGCATGACGGCAAGATGTTCGCTTTCACTCGAGGTGTAGAGATGCGCGATGTCATTCTGATCAGGAACGGGAATTGAAGCCTATCGCACTCCTACTGTCACATTGTTCGCCGCTAGTGAGTTCCCCGTCGCCCGCTGCAATTCAGCGATGGCCTTATTCAAGTCCGTTTGCGCACGCAGTTCATTTCCCTTCGCCGTAGCCAGCGCAGTCTGTCTTTCCAGCACCAGGAACACAGTCGATTGACCGGCGTCGAGTTTGCGCTTCTCACTCGCGTATTGCTGCTCGGCTGTTGAGCGAGCAACGGCCGCGGAGCGCAGACGAGCCTCAGCAGTGCTCATCGTTTGCAGCGCATTGCGTACTTCGACCTGAATCAATTGTTCAAGCTGCTGGCGCTGCGTGGCAATCTGTTTTCCGGCTACCAACGCATGGCCCAGTTGCCCTTCAGCAGTGCGATTGTGAAGTGGCAGACTGACTGAGACTCCGACCCGGAAATTATTGAACTGATTCGAACCAAGGTTTGACAGCGATTGAAAATATCCGCCAAAGAGATCCGGCAGGATCGCTGCTGTCGGCGGAACAGGCAAAGGCTGCAGACCCGACAAGACTGACAGGTCATTCACTCGAGCGCGCAGTTGATCGTTGCTGGCCGACAGCGGGTTCGTCGTAGTTACCTGCGTGCCGGCATTTCCCGTTACTCCATAACTGCCGACTAGATCGATCTCGGGCTTTGTCTGATCACGATAGAGCTTTTGATCCAACAAGTTGATCTCGCGCGCCAGGTCAGATTGCCGCAGCTCTTGCCGGTTTTGCATCGCTCCCGCCATCGCATCCGTAAGCGAGACGTTTGGCAGCGTGAGATCGACTTGATCAGTCGGAATCAATGCAGTGTCCCACAACTTTGATTTCTGATTCTCGGCGATCATGTTCTTCAAATTGTTCTCAGTGCGATTTACATCTTCGAGGGCAATGAACTCGGCTTGTTCAAAGTTCGCCACCTGAGTTTCCGCCGCCACCACATCAATCGGCGCCAGCGAGCCTTCCGCGACCATGCGGCGATTGTGCTCGAGTTGTGAACGCGCATCCGTCAGCGAGTCGCGCTGAATCTGTAAATTGCGCAGCGCGAAGACCAAATCCCAGTAGCTGCGCTGCACGTTTGTGATCACTTCGATCGCGCGCTGGCGGAACTGCGCATCGCTCAACGAGAGATTTTTCTTGGCGACCTCGATCTGCCGTCGCGGCGAATCAAATCGCAGCCCACGCACGAGCGGTTGCGCGTAGGTGAAAGTGAGCGCCGTCGGATAAGAGGGATTCAGAACGTTGAAAGCGCTGTTGCTCGTTAGCCTGATCGATGAGAAGTCGACGTGATAACTGCCGCCGTATTTTGGCGCCAATCCTTCCATTCGCGCCGTGGCTGTCACATCGTCGGTCTCTAGTTTGGAAGCGCCACTTAATACACTGGTGGCCGGCGTTTTGATTCGCTCGAAATAATTCTGCGCGCTAAGCCTCGGATCGTAAGCGCCATGAACTGTTAGTAGATCGAATTCTGCGATCTTCACGTTGTCGCGCGCGATCTCAATGTCCTTATTGTTTTGCAGCGTCATCGCGATCGCTTCGCGCAGCGACATAGGCTGCTGGTCGTTCGCATCCACGCCCACCCGCGTCAGTGAAGGCATCGGCGATTTAGTGTCCGCACGATAGTCGACAGCGACGGATGGGACCTGCAACGATTGTGGCGCGGCAACAACCGGAGTTGGTGAAACCGATGGAGACTGCGCCCGCGTCGAATGAGAAATCGCAAGCAGAATGCCTGCCGTGATGAGAAGAATCTTGAACACAGATCCCAACAGAGATGCTGCCGCGGTGGCCACCCGGCGTCGCGCGCGGCCAAACATCCCGCCTATCAGCGCGGCTATGCGCGACCAGATGCGACTGCGGCTCAGATCGTCGAAAAGAGAATAGAAAACCGGCACCGCCAGCAATGTCAGTAGCAAACAAAGCGATTGACCGCCGACTACCAGCACCCCAATCGATCGGTTCGTGCCGGCGCCGGGGCCGCTCGATAACGTCAGCGGCATCATGCCGGCAACCAGGGCGATGGTCGTCATCAAAATTGGACGGAGACGATCGCGGTTGGCTTGAATAATGGCGTCGTGTCGCTCCATGCCCTGCTTGCGCAAACCGTTCGTGTGATCGATCTGAAGGATCGCGTTCTTTTTCACCACGCCGAACAAAAGCAACAAGCCAAGTCCCGAAAAAATATTCACCGTTTGACCTGTCACAAGTAACGAAAGAATTCCAAACGGAATCGCGAGCGGCAAGGTCAACAGGATTGTGATCGGGTGAATGAACGATTCGAACTGCGCCGCCAGGACCATGTACATGAAAACAAATGACAGGATGATCGCCAGCAGAAAGTACTGGCCCGTGCGGGCAAGTTCCCGCGTGCGACCGGCCAGGAATGTTCGATAAGAACTATCCATGTTTTCAGCTTTGGCAAACTCGGTCAGCCTGGACATTACCGCCGTCTGCGAGCCGCCGGGTTTCGTATTGGCAACCAGCATCACTTGCCGTTGGCGGTTGTATCGATCAATCGAAGATGGACCGACGCCTTCTTCGGTGCGCACCAGATTATCCAAACTCACCCATCCAAGTTTCTGCGAAGCGACCAGCATTCGTTTCAGGCCTTCGGCACTCGCGCGAAACTCGCCGATGGCTCGCACCCGCACGTCGTATTGATCTGTGCCGGCATTGAAGGTAGAAACTTTTTGTCCGGCAACCAGCGTGTTCAGCGACTGGGCCACATCGCCAATGCGTACTCCCAAATCGGCAGCCCGCGCGCGATCAATCACCACGCGCACTTCAGGCTTTCCGGTGATCAAGGTCGAATCAACGTCAACTACATCGGGAAGTGTTTTCAACTTCGCCAAGAGATTGGCCGAATATGTCGTCAACTTATCGAGGTCGGGACCGCTGACCACAAAATTGATGTCCGCATTCCGTTGTCCACCTCCGGAAATCGCAGCCACCGGATTGACGCTGGTCCGAAGTTGCGGCACTTCTTTCAAGTATTTGCCGACAATTTCCGAACGTGCGCGCAGCATCAGATCCGATTGGGATACGGAACGTTCTTCGACCGGAGACATCTTGATATAAATATTCGCAAGGTTGACGATCTGTTGTTGGCCGCTACCAATAGTGACGAGCGTATCGGTCACCCCGGGCAGCTTGCGCATGTCTGCCGCAATCCGCTCGCTCAGGGCCGAGGTGGTAGAAAGGGTTGAACCTTCGGGCAAGCGTACGTTGATTTCGAACTGCGCCTGATCGTCCACCGGCAGGAAGTTCTTGCCGACTAACATGAACAGCGGCACCGTACTGATGATCACCAGCAGTGACAATAAAACGATGGCCCAGCGATGGCCCATGGACCACTTGAGCATCCA